>JAZOLF010000075.1:0-4908 GCA_045652785.1 Candidatus Scatosoma sp.
CTGTCGTATGGTTTCAATCTCACCGACCCCACCTTTCCCAACGGAAAAAATCACATCCGCGCCGTCCTTTTTCACCGTGCGAACGGTTGCAAAGGCAAGCTCGCTTTCACAAACGATATCCGCCGTGACGTTTCCGCCCAAAGCTGGACGTGTCATAATCAATCTTTTATTTTCTACGCGGAAGGAAATGCAATCCGCGCAAAGCCCTGCACCGGTTAAAACTGCTACTTGCGAAGCCAAAACTTTCAACCCTTCACTGTCTTCCCAAAGCACCGCTTTCGCTTGCTTTTCCGTCAGTTCTTCGGCAATTTCCTTTGCACTTTTTCCTTGCGTTTGCAACTCTATCGCGGTAAAGCCAATGCGTTCCGCTATCGGCTTTATATTACCGACAAAATAGATTTCGTCAAGTTTTTGTCCTTTGTCTTCGGTTTGCTCTGTGCGTTGTTTTTTTAACCCAGCTTGGATAAGCGAATCCAGCGTTTCCATACCCACGAATTGACAATCTCTTCGCCCAACGCTACTCTCATAACTCTTTACCACGCGAGTAGGCGAGCCTTGCAATCCACATTTTTCTTTCGGCAAACCCAAAATTCCGTTGTTCCAAATTTCCACTTCGCCAAGCTTTGAAAAAATAGACGGGAAACGAAGAGTACGAATCTTTTCAAATGTAATCACCGTTTTTTCCTGCGGAACGAAGTTCTCTCCGTTTCGCAAAGTGATGGTATCACTGACAAAACTGATGGCTTTCGTTTTCACAGCAAAACCCAAGCGTTGTGCGATCATCGGCGGCACTTGTGCCGTGTCTCCGTCTACGCTTTGCCGTCCGCTAAAAATCAAGTCGGGTTTTAATCGTCTCAACGCTTCCGCAAGGATAAAACTTGTCGCTTGCGTGTCGCTACCTGCATATAAGGGATCGCTAATGAATATCCCTTTAACCCCTAGGCGGGTAACGCCTTGAAAAGCATTCAACGCGGACATGGGCGCCATAGACAGTGCAATTATCTCCTTTGCGCCCGTTTCCAAAGCACACTCTAACGCAGCCCCGTCAAATGGATTCAATTCCCCTTTGAAATATTTTAATAATACGACTATTCTTTTATCTTTCATCAGAAAGTTCCGTTAAAAATTTGCTGATTTTTTTGTATTTCGCAAAGATTTTTGCGTATTTTTCAGCATTTTCGGGAATAGGCTTTGTTTCGCCTATCACTTTTTGACAGGTCTTGCTCGCTTCGTCAAAATCCGCGAAAAATCCCGCCGAAATCCCCGCACACATTGCGGAGCCAAACGAAGAGTCACTGTTCTCCGTTTGTACAAGCGTCAATCCTAAGGCATCAGCTACAATTTGTCGCCAAACCTTACTTTTTGCGCCTCCACCGATGACATATGCCGAATTACCCACCTGAACGCCTTTTTCTTTTAAGTACGTCTTGCAGTCAAGCAAACTCATCGCTACGCCTTCCATTACTGCGCGTGCAAAATGCGCTTTGGTATGCCCTGCGGAAATTCCAATAAAACTACCTCTCAATAAAGGATTGGCATACGGCGTAAGTTCACCTGTTAAGTAGGGATGAAACACAAGCCCATCACATCCAATGGGAACATCTTCCGCAATCTCACTGAACACTTCAAAGCTGCCGCCGAAAGTATCCCTAAACCAACGCAAAGACGCCGCGCACGATTTTGTACCGCTACCAGGATAATATAAACCCTCTTTCAAGTGAGAATAATTGATAATATTTTTATCAGCATAATATTCGCTAGAAACCACACAAATACGCCCTGCCGTAGCCAGCTTTAAGGTCATATCACCTTTTTTTACACCGCCTGCCGCAAACACCTCCATAACTGTGTCTGTTGCGCCGCAAACCACAGGCGTTCCCACCTTTAATCCAGTATCCAAAGCAGCTTCAACGCACACCTGCCCCACTTGTTCAAGCGGATTTGCGATTTTGGGCATATTCGCTTGCGTCAATCCAACAAGGCTCAAAAGGTGTTGATCCCACTCCTTTTTATCGAAGTCGAACAGCATACTACCCTGGGCCTCTATGTAATCGGTGACGAAATCTCCTGTAAATTTCCCACGTACAAAATCCTTTGCAAACGTAACCTTTTTCACCTTCTCATATGTTTTTGGAAGGTGATTTTTAACGTACAGAATTTCAGGCAATGACCAAATGGTATCCACGTTATGTTTACATTTTTCGAAAATTTCCTTGCCGAAATTCTCTGCAAGGTATTGCTTTTCTTTTACACTTCGTGTGTCCGTCCAATAGACGGAATTACAAACGGGAACGCCGTTCTCGTCCATTAAAACCGCCGTATGCGTTGCCGCGTCAAAACAAAGGCATTTGACGTCGTCCGCATTGACGCCTTTTAAGACGGAGCGGATATTTTGACAAGCGGCTTTGTACCAATCCATAGGATTTTGTTCTGCCTTACCGCCGTCGCCGTAATATGTTGGGTATTCGGCGGTTGCCGTAGCAACCACCTTACCCGTTTCATCTATCAGCGTCGCTTTACTAGCGCCACCGCCAAAATCTACCCCCAACGCGTACATGGTATACCTCTTTTAACTTTTTACTACCCATTTATGGCATTCTTCCGAAGAGCTTAACAACCCACGCTTCTTCCCTGCCATAATCCACAAACAATAATTTTTATACCCAGGTGCAACTGTGAAAGGGTGGTAGCCTTTCGGGATAACAACCATATCACCATTTTGTACCTTATACACTTCGTTGATGTCATTTTCGGGCGTGTACACTGCTTGGAACCCAAACCCTTGTGGTTTATCGAATTCATAATAATAAATTTCGTCAAGTGCACCTTCCGTAGGAAGATTATCTACATCATGCTTATGTGGAGGATAACTACCCCATTTGCCGTCTTCTACCCAAAACTCACCGATGTACAAATGGTTTGCCTCCCCGCTTTCAGGGAACGTAAAAGCAACGTCACGTACAAACGAACCTTTACCAAACGTCTTAATAACAACGTCTTCCGCTTTGATTTGATAAGGTTTATAATATTTTTCTGCGGGTGCTTTGCATACGGCAATTTTCACCTCGCCCTCTTTTGCAGTAACGGTAAAAGGTGTGTCCTTACCAATGTATGCCGTTTCCGCCGCACCTTCAAAAACGTTAGCGCGTTTTCCCACAGCAAAGGTAAATCCTTCGCCCTTTACCTCACATCTCCCGTATAAAACCACCAAAACGAATTCTTTTCCAAGTTCGTCAACTTGATAGCTTTGTCCGTCTGCAAGCTTTAACATATCCGTTTCCGCATACACAAGCGCGGAATTTCTATCCGTTACAACTCTTTCATAACCGTATTTTTCAACGTAAGATTTTTTCAAGTTCATATTACATATTCTCCAAAATCATTTCTTCGACGGAAAGCACACGATACCCTTCAGGGCAAGTTGCCTTGAGGGCAACGTACTCCGCTGGATTTTCCGTAACAAGAGTCTTACAATCCATATTACTTGCATTAAACCATCTGTCTTTCGCCACCTGCGTCATTACGTCGGGCATATATTCCGCCATGATTAACTGACCTGCAAGGTTCGCTTCCTTACCGATAAGAAGCATATCCTTTACCACGCCAACCTTTTGGATAAGCTTTCTGCCCGTTTCGCTGTCATCAAGCTCTCTTGCGTACGCATAGCTATCCTGCAAGGAATATTCATTCCCCGATTTCTTAACGTTCAGTTTACCGCTTTCTATCAAACCAAGCACGTATTCGTTAAAACCAACCACGTTTGCGGTGATTTCAATCCCCCATTCCTTGTATTCGTGAAGCATCAACTTCAAATCAACGGGATCGTATACTATAACAGTCTTATATTGATTGAGCATTTCCGCACAAGCCTTCGCCGCGTTTTGCGTTTCCTGCGTTTTACCCGTCAAGAACCAGAGCGCTGCGCCGCTGTCTTGATTTTTATCCAAAGAAACGCTTATGTCAGCTTTATTCAAGAGTGCCACTGCATTCTTCACGCTTTCGGGAGATTTATAGAGTGCGTCTTGCCCAACAAACAACGCCGTTTCGCTGTTCGTATTATATAATCCATCCAAACAGGTACAAGCCGTCGCCCCAAACACGTTGCTTGTTATAGCATACTTTTCAAGCATGGCAGTAATATATGTAGGAAGTACGCCGCTTAAAACAATTTCCGTTTTCAATTCTTGAATAAACACTTTGGGATCAAACCCTGTCATGCAGTTATTCGTACAAGCACCGCAAAGGGTACATTCATAAATATTTTCAGCAATTTCTTTGAGTTCCGTTGCGTTACGAGCGACCAAGCTTGCGCCCATTGCACGTGCGCGAGCGGTGTTTCTTTCCAAACCCGTCGCATTCCCGATAGGACATACGTGACGGCACATCCAACAAAATCTGCAATTATCGATAATATTTTTTGATTTTTCCGTAATATTCATAACTTTTTCTCCTATTATCAATGATTACAAACCAAGCTTAAACGGGTTCATGATACCGTTCGGGTCAAGGAATTTTTTAATTCCTCCAAATACCTGCATTGCAGGACCGTACTGCTCTTTCATCATTCTGCCAAGCTTGATGCCCACACCGTGGTGATCGTTGACTACACCGCCGTTTTCAAGCGCTGTACGGATACCAAGCGTCCAAATTTCATTGTGCAAACGCATAGCTTCCACAGGGTCTTGAGGTACGTGTTCGCCGTCGATGATGAAGCGGTCGTACATCATACAGCCCCATTCGTACCAATGCGAGAAGTGCGCGATGAATTTCGCATACGGATACTTCGTTTCGATGGCATTTTTCATTGCCCAGTAAATCTTTTCGATTTTATCGTAAGGTGCAATCGTATCCATCGTACCGAACATTTGAGGAATGTCCATCATGTGCCCAGGATAGAAGAATGTAATC
>JAZOLF010000076.1:0-4634 GCA_045652785.1 Candidatus Scatosoma sp.
ATTAAGACTTATACCATGGAACTTCGTTCCTTGACGCGCGGCAGCGGTAAGTTCGTTTCCGAATTCTTGGGCTACGAAGAAGTACCCCCCATGCTTGCGGAAAAAGTAATCGCGGCGGCAAAAGCGGCTAACAACGCGTAAGCCTGTCACGATCGACAAAGACTGATTGCAAACTTTACGGCGGCAGTTCCCCCTGTCGCCATCCTGCAAGACCGCTTCGTCCCCCAAACGGCGGTCTTGCTTTTTTGTGGAGTGCTTTGCGAATATGGAAAAAGAAAACTATTCACAATTTTATAACCGACTGGTCGGGAAACTGCGCGATAAACCAAAAGCCGTTTCCGCCCTTCTTTGGGCGGATAAAATTCTGGTGTTCGGGTTCGTGATTGCGTATGCAGTTTTTCTTGCGATCCACCTTCTCGGCAAACCCTTTGACCTATTATATACGGCTAATAAAGTCGGCTTACCCGCCCTGTGCTTTTTGTTCGTGAGTCTGTTTCAACGGCTCATCAAGCGCCCCAGACCATACGAAAAGACGGGGGCAGGTATTGATTCACTCATTAAAAAGCGCTCCACGGGAAACAGTATGCCGTCCCGCCATTTGGCATCGGCGAGCGTACTTTCGCTCATCTTTTTCCCCGAATGTATTTGGCTTGGGATCGTCGCGCTGGTGGGGGTTGAACTCTTATCCGTGTTGCGCCTTATCGAAGGGGCGCACTATCCGACTGACCTACTGGCAGGGGAACTCATCGGGTTGCTGTTCGGCGCAATCGGGTTATTGTTCTAACATGAAAAGGACTTGGCAAAAAGCCAAGTCCTTTTGTTATATTTTTCTATATGTTACGCCTTTTTCTTTGCTTTTAAGCAGGCTTGATACCCTTCGTCTGCGTACATTTTGTCGATCGTTTCGCGGGCTTCCGCTTTATCGCAGGTAGGAATTTTCGTCTTCGGTTCGCCCTTTTCTTGGATATACAGGTTGATCGCTTCTTTGACGCTGTCCACGCGTTTCATGGTAAAGTACTTCAAAATCGCATCCACCACTTTCTTCGTTTGCATCACACGGGGGAGTTCCTTAAAGTCTTCAAACGTATCCATGTAAACGAGTTCCACCATACAGTCCAGCAACGGTGCGCCCGTATAAACGTAGAATGGCATAAACACGTCGTTTAAGAAGTTCAATCTTGCCTGCGCAGGGGTTTCCCCGTCACGCAAGGACGCTTGCAGTTTCGCAAGTTCGGTTTCTTCCCGAATGATTTGTTCGCGGATTTCGTCGAGCATGCCATTGTACTTATCCTTTCCATGCACAATCTTCATTTCACGGTAATACAAAGTGCAGAACGCAACAAGATCTTGCTTATCCACCGCATCCAAAATATCTTTCATCGTGAGCGTAAGCGCCATGCTCTTCGTTTCGTCGTTGAAAATCGGTCCGCCCCAAATCTTTTGTATCTTGTTGCAGTCCATCGGTTTGCCTTTCTTGCGGCTCTTGGTGACCATCTTGGAGATTTTCTTGTACTTTTTGCTCAACTCTTTGTACTTTTTGGGTTCGGGAACACAAGCGCCGTATTTAAGCACTTCTTCGAGTTGCTTTTTAACGACCGCCGCCTGCGATTCTTCCACCGCTTTTTGTTGGATTTGCTCCGCCGTCAACGCTTTTTTGCCCTTGCTCTTCTTTGCCAACGCCTTGTGGTATTTGAGCAGAGCGGGATACTCGTCTTCGAGTTCGTTGTATGTATCCTGCACGTCGATAACCAAATCATAAATATCCAACATTTGGCGCAAGTTTTGCAGGTTTTCCACTTCCGTCCCGTCGCATTTGAGCGCCATAACGGTAGGCAACTCCTTGACAAGTTGTTTCGCGCCGTCCATCACCTTTTGCACGTAGATTGCCTGCTTGTATTTTTCGTCGCTGTATTGCTCAACGAATGCACGGATCGGCCCGAACACGTCTTTCGCGCGCGAAGATGCAAGCGCCGCACCAGGAACGTCCGCCGTTTCCTTTTTGTAAATTTGGTCAAACACTTCCTTGATGTTTGCCGCCGTCAAGCCCTTGTATTTACGCAAACCATCAACAACGCCGCCGCACGCATACGCCAAGCAATTCATACCCGCCATAATCGCGCCAAAGTTCACGCCGCTGCCGTAGATAGAATAGCCAAACGACGATACGTATATACCTATATCCATCCCCGAAAGGCGGCTCAACGCACCCGAAATTCCATCCACCGTAGGAACGGGCAAGCCGTCTAACATATCGTTCAACTTCTTTTTGAACGCTTTGTCATCCGAATCCGCAAAGAGTTTCGAAAAGGCTTTCAAATCCTTTTCATAGGCTTGGTAGTTTTCCACCGTCAAGCGGTACTTTTCTTGGAATTGCTTTAACATCATCTACCCCCCCCTAAAATGGTTTTTATAAAATTCCAGCATCCACCAAAGCATCGGCAAGCAACGCCAAGCGTTTAGGGGAAAGGGTTTCCCCGCGCGCTTTTTCATCCACGCCCGCCGCCTGTAAAATGGTTTTTGCTTGTTCTCTTGTCAATTTAAAAAAGTTTACAAGGTTGTTTTCTAAGGTTTTTCTACGGTTCAAGAAAGCGCATTTTACCGTTTGGCGATACGCCTTTTCGCTTTTCACCACAACCCTGCCCCTATCAAATGTGATTTTCACCACCGCGGAATCGACGTTCGGACGGGGATAGAAGAGATTGCGCGAAACCTTTTTGACAATCTTCGCATCCCCTTTCAAAGCGATCGCCGCCGTGATCGAGCCGTATTCAGGCGTGTCTTCCTTTGCACAAAAACGCAAGGCAACTTCTTCCTGCACCATCACGGAAATCCCCTGCACCTTTTCACTCTCTTCCAAGAGTTTGGTGACAAGCGGCGTGGTCACGTAATAAGGTAAGTTTGCCACGACGGTAAACTCCCCGATTTCTTCGTCGAGTTCCCGCATATTCACTTTGGTAAAGTCACGGAAAATCACTTCCACGTTGTCGAGCCCCGCCAGCGTTTCCGCAAGCACGGGTTTGAGCGCCGTATCCACGTCGTAGGCATAGACCTTCTTCGCCCGTTCCGCAATCGCGCGAGTAAGTGTGCCTGCGCCGCAGCCGATTTCCACCACCGTCGTGTTTTCGTCAATACCGCTCGCCGAAACGATGCTTTCAAGCAAGTTGGTATCCGAAATGAAGTTTTGCCCGAACTGTTTTTTAAATTGAAATCCGTGTCGTTGTAAAATACTTTTTAAGTCTTGCATAACGTTCCTTTATAGATATAACTGATCAGCGTCTTCCCGCTTGATCCGCTTGCCTTTTTCGTCGATGAGCGTACGGATATAGCCACGCGCCAAGATTTGGCGAAATGCATCCACGGGCTTTGCCTGCATATACCGCCACTCGACGGAGAGTTTTTTGTCAAGCCCGTGCTTTTGAAAAAAAGCAACCATCTCTTCGTCCACAGGCAAAAAGTGCATATCCCCTTCGGTGGGAAAATAGTTCCCATCCACACTCCTTTCCGATACGTCAATCGCTACAAAAGCAAGGCGTACCCGACGGGCGAAATTATCGCTGGCGACCGCCAGCTCCACGTCCGTCCAGGGAAGGAAAAGTTCGTTTTCTTGCACTTCATCGAATACCTGCTCCCCTTTTATAGGCAAAATTGCCTTTAACCCCTTTTCCGAAAGAGCATATTCAATCCCCGTTTCGGGATCGTTCGTTTCTAAAATATCCCCCGAAAATACAAGATCTTTTTTGAACAGATACGACCAGCGCGCAAGTTCCATTTGCTCTTCTTTTTTTACCACGAAGGCACTCACCGCAACAATGGCAATCAGCATCAAAACAGCACCCCCCGCGGGCAGTAAACACCACCTTTCGTTGTTTGCAAACTCTCCAACGACCGCAACCGCCACGCACAGCCCAACGAATACGGCACAAAAAATCGGCAAAAACAAATGGTTCATTTTGTAGCGAATGGGGCTCATTTCTTCCCGTTCGCGCTTTCTTCTTTCTTCTAAGTTCATATTAGGAATCGGTGATATAATCGCGAATATACAGCGGTACGTTCACGCTTGCCGCCAAGCGCTTGCAGGCTTCCACTTCTTCTTCGCCGATGCAATCCACGATCGAGAAACGGACGTTCACACCTTGTCGCTTGCAGTTTTTCGCAAACTCTACCATGCCGTCAAAACCCGCTTCGCGGAACATCGAACGGCAAATTTTTTGATATTTTTCATAGCAGGACGCGTTGAGCGAAACGTTGACAAGGTCGATCTTGCCGATAAGTTCGGGGACAATGTCGCGTTTGTTGATAAGGCAGCCTTGACCGTTCGTGTTCAAGCGGGTGGAAATCCCCTTTTCGTGCAGGAAATCACACACTTCACGGAGCACTTCCATACGGTAAGTGGGTTCGCCAAAGCCGCAGAATACCGCTTCCTTAAAGCGTTTCAAATCCCCAAGCGCATTGAGTTGCGCAATCACTTGCCCCGCGGTGGGTTCACCCTTCGTCAGCCACAAGTAGTTGCCGTAATAACTGGTGCGTTCGTTGCGCACGCAAAAATCACAGCCCTTGGAGCATATGTTCGTCATGTTTTAATAGTCATTCCCATCCACCACTTACACCAAAGTATCCTAGAGTAGTTGCTGGTG
>JAZOLF010000077.1:0-3014 GCA_045652785.1 Candidatus Scatosoma sp.
AAACTAAAGTATTTAAAAGAAGTAATTAAATAAGGTAAAGTAAAACGGTTGTTGAAAATTCGGCAGCCGTTTTGTATACAAAAAATGGGCAATGGGCATACTCTAAAATGGAAAACATTTTAAGGAGGGCTTCCCATTGAATCCATTTAAAGAAAAATCGCAATCTATTGAAAAATCATTGCAGAATTGGAAACAGTTGTATCCAAAATCCTATAATAAGCGTGAGGTTGATCCGTATACGAAAACGCGTATTATTTTGATGAACGGTACAGAGTTTGAGGCGAATTGGTTCTCGCATCAGTTTGCCCGACATACGGATGATAACGATCTTCGCCGCGAGCTTGCCTTGACGCGTGAAGTGGAAAAACAACAACAGTTGAAAATTTCCCTGCTAAAACCAATTAATGAGACGGTATTAGAACATACCATCGGTTATGAACAACTCGCAGTAGATTTAACGGCAGAACTCGCCAAACGGGAACTTGATTGTAATGTAAAGGCTGCGTTGGATTTTGCGCTTTTAGAAGATTTTGACCATTTATACCGTTATGCAAATCTCTTGGAAATGGAGCAGGGCGTGGCGGCGGAATGGTTGGTTGGTCGCTATACGGAAATTATGCCCGGCCGTCCAACGATTGCGCATCATCGGTATCCCATGGATAACGTTCGTCGTAGTATTGATGCGAAAAACTCTGATGTGCAGACGGTACTCAATACAATGATTATTACGGCTGCGGAACAACAGACGATGAACTACTATATGAACGTAACGAATTTTGCTTGTACGGATATGGGGCGGAAACTCTATCAAGAAATAGCCCTTGTCGAGGAAGAACACGTTACGCATTACGAATCTTTGATGGACCCCAATGCGACATGGCTGGAAATGCTATTGTGGCATGAATATTGCGAATGTTATTTGTATTGGTCGTGCTATATGACGGAGACTGATCCGTATGTAAAAGCGCTCTGGGAAGAGAATCTTGAAATGGAAATCTCGCATTTGCATAAGGCGGCGGACCTTTTGAAAAAGTATGAGCGCAAGGATTGGCAGGAAGTTATTAAAGATGGTGAGTTTCCCGATCCAATTTCGTTGCATGAAAATATTGATTACGTGCGGAAAATACTTGGGGATACGGTGCAATACACGTCCGTGAAAGATGGGTATATGCGCGTTAAGGATTTGCCTTCCGATGCGAATTTCTTCCGCTACCAAAGCATTATCAATCCTACCACGCAAATTGTACCTTCGCATCGCGTGATTGAAACGTTTATCTCTAAACGTGGAGCGGATTATCGTTATCAGCTTGCGCCTAGCCCTATTCCTGAGCTTAGAAACCGCCGAGTGGATAACACTTCGGTCGGTAGAGATCCTGGTGCGGCTCCGTCTAATGGATTTTATTGTAATAAGGATTAAAAAAAAGCGCGCCCCTACAAGGGCGCGCCACCAAAGGCGCAAATCTCTCTCTGCGCCATAAAGAAGGGACACGGAAAAATCCGTGTCCCTTTCATGATAGTTGCTTGCGTTAGACGGTTTCAACGCTAATCAAGTTGGAATTGCCGCTCTTACCGTTGGGCGTGCCTCCTGTGATAACAATGGTATCCCCCTTTTTCACCAAACCGCTGCGAATAGCCGTTTGTTTTGCAAAATAGAAGAGAATATCAACCGAGTTGAACTCTTCCGCAAAAGCAGGGTAAACGCCCCAAGAAAGGGCTAATTTACGGTATGCGTGGACGTCTGTTGTCATGCCGATAATATTGATGTTAGGGCGGAAACGAGAAACCTTTCTCGCGGTTGCGCCCGTGCGGGTGCATACGACGATTGCTTGTGCCTTTAAGTCGCTTGCCAAAGTAGCCGCCGAGTGCGAAAGGGCTTCCGAAGTACTTTCAATTTTAAAATCGTCGATGTGCTGGATATAATTGATGTGGCCTTCTGCGCGTTCTACAATTTTTGCCATTGCTCCAACCGATTCAATGGGGAACTCACCTGCGGCCGTTTCTCCCGAAAGCATCACAGCAGAGGTACCATCATATACGGCATTTGCCACATCGGAGATTTCCGCACGGGTAGGACGGGGGTTGTGAATCATAGATTCAAGCATTTCGGTCGCGGTGATAACCCGTTTCCCGTAAATACGGCATTGAGAGATGATATACTTTTGTACGTCGGGCAATTCTTCATAGGGGATTTCTACGCCGAGATCGCCGCGGGCAACCATAATCCCGTCCGACTGTTTCATAATATCAATCAAGTTGTTTACGCCTGCACGGTTTTCAATCTTTGCAATAACGTCGATATGCGCGCCGCCGTGTTCCGCTAAAAAGTTCTTCGCGTCGATAACGTCTTGCGCGCGGGAAACGAATGAAAGGGCGACAAAGTCAACGTCCTGTTCGATGCCGAACAATAAATCCGCTTTATCCTGTTCGGAAAGGAAATCTAAATGCAGTTCCTTTTCGGGGAAAAACATAGATTTACGGTTAGAAAGTACGCCGCCGATTTCAACGATACAGTTAACGTTCGGTTTTTCAATGGAAAGCACCCTAAAAACGATCAACCCGTTATTCAAAAGGATTTTATCGCCGGGGGATAATTCATCGCAAATAGCGGCAAAAGAAACGCTAACACGGTGCTGATCCCCTTCGATGTTTTCGGTGGTAAAAGCGAACAGGTCGCCTGCGGAGAGAGTAATTTTTCCGTCCCTAAAAGTCTTAATACGGAATTCAGGCCCTTTGGTGTCCAACATGATGGGCAGGGGGATTTTCTTTTCCGCACGAACGGCTTTGATTGTCTTAATTTTTTCGGCGTGTTGTTCGTGCGTACCATGAGAAAAATTGATACGCGCAACGTTCATGCCTGCATCCGCCATCGCGGAGATTTTTTCTTTCGTTTCGCTGGCAGGGCCAAGCGTACAGATGATTTTTGTTTTTTTCATACTTGCACCTAAAATAAAAATATAACTCTATTTTACCCGATTTTTTCAAAAAAAGCAATAAAAAAGAGTGCATTTTACCGT
>JAZOLF010000078.1:0-4958 GCA_045652785.1 Candidatus Scatosoma sp.
AAGCAGGTGACAACGTTGGTGCGCTCCTTCGTGGTATCAACAGAACGGACATCCAAAAGGGTCAAGTTATCGCTAAACCCGGTACGGTTAAAACTGGTACGGCTTTCGAAGCGCAAGTATACGTTTTGACGAAGGAAGAAGGTGGCCGTCATACCGCATTCTTCAACAACTATCGTCCTCAATTCTTCGTTCGTACGACCGACGTTACCGGTAAGATCAACCTTCCCGAAGGCGTAGAAATGGTTATGCCTGGTGACCACACCACGATGACCGTTGAACTCATCAAGCCCGTTGCGCTTGAAGAAGGTCTTCGTTTCGCTATCCGTGAAGGTGGTAGAACTGTTGGTTCCGGTACGATCTCCAAGATCCTTAAATAATCTTGGATTTGTTCAGACAAACTAAATAAGGAAACGGCTTGTCCATTCGGACAGGCCGTTTTTTTGTGTTTTTTAGGCAAAAATATGTAAATTTGATGATATATGCCGTTAAAATTTGCTATTTTTACGCGATTATGATACAATACAGATAGAGTATCAAAAGGCGTAAAAATAAGGCAAAAATAGGGGTGGGAATGAAAAACAGCAAGATAAAACCTACGTATATATGCATTGTGCTTTTGTGTGCAATTATGCTTGCTTTTGAGTTCTTTCCCGTATGTAAAGCCCTGCAAATCACGTCCGATGCTGTATATAACCGCTTATTGAGTCTAATATTTCCGTTAATTGCTGGTGGGCTTGCGGTTTGGCTGATTAGCCGTGAAAGCGGTATAAAATTATTTCAAAAACCGCAAAATCTTTGGGTTTTGCTCCCTGCGCTAATTATTGCTTTGGATAATTTCCCGTGGCTGGCTTACTTTGCTGGAAAAATGGAGTTGGTGCATACCCAACCGCTGCATTTTACGCTTTTTTCTATCTATTGCTTGGCGGTAGGGTTCTTTGAAGAAGTATTGTTCCGCGGCATATTCTTTGCGTTGATTGCAGGTGTATTTGAGTGGACGCACAAGGGATTTTTATATACCTTTCTGGTTTCTTCTTTGTGTTTTGGTTTGGTGCATTTGTTGAACGTCTTTACCGCAGGCGGGGGTGCTGTCTTGCAGGCGGGATATTCTATTTTAACCGGCGGATTGTTTGCATTTGTCTTTATAAAGACCAAAAATGTACTCTTTCCTGCGATAATTCACGCGATTTATAACTTTTGTGGCTTATTATTCACCAAAGAAGTTGGGTTGGGTTTAGGCTCGGTTTTAGACCTTCCAACGGTTATTATGATGGCGATTGTTAGCGTAGTTGTTGGTGTATTCGTCTTATATAAGGTTTGCCGCTATTCGGACGATGAAAGGGCAGAATTGTATAGCCGTCTTGGAGTGACGGATAAAAAAGAGTTATAAAATCCCTAAAAAGGCCGTAAAATGGGTGTAAAAACGGCGAATTATTGTAAGATAAGCATATAATCGAAAAAGGACACGGCGTAACGCTGTGTCCTTTAAAAATTGTCTAAGATAATGTAGTATGTCAGATATAATACCTATGTTTGACATACTAATATAGGGGTACTATGCCTGATGCAATACATACGTCAAGCATACTACATAAGAAAAAGCGGCATTTTTGCCGCTTTTCTGCTTATTTTTTGCGATTAGAAGAAGGTGATATCGCTCCACATACTGTTGGCGCGTGCGTTGGCGTCATAATTGAAATATTGCATAGCAACGCATCTTGCCAGTGTATTTTCGTTGGGGTATTGCGCAAAGAGTTGGCGCTTTACCTGATCGGCGTAAGTGGTGATCACGTACTTTTCGTCACGGGTGTTCATTTTAGTTGTTTCATTCGTAGTATCGTACAGCGGATTGAAATAGTAGTTCAGATCGTAAGAAACAACGTCTTCTTCGCCGTCTTCCGCGCCGTAGCAATCGAGTACAAAATCTTCAAATACGATGTTGCTGCCGATACAACTGGTGTATCCGATGTAGTTCATATTTCGTACCGCATTTTCGGGCATAGACAGGAAGTTGATGAACATGGTTGCAGCATCTACGTTCTTGCAGTTTTTCATAATCGTCCAGCCGTCAAACCAAAGGTTGGACACAGTTTCTGGGATGCAGTAATTTAAATATACGGGGATATCAACAGGTTCGTCGGCATACAAGCCTTCGGCAACGTCCATAACATACACGGCGTCGCCGCTCCATTGAAAGTTGACGGTAATCTCGCCAGCGATGATTTTCGCTTTTCCTTCGTCGGTTTCAAAGCCGTACAAATTGTCGGTCATCGCCATCAATTTGCCTTTTACGGCATCCATAGTTTCGGGTGCGGTATCGTTCATCAAGACTTTGAGTTGTGCTTGATATTCTGCAAGGGTAATTGCGTTGCTTTCGTATTGCGTTTTTAACGCGCGCAAGGTGCTGTCATAGTGCATCGCAAGACCTGTAAAATAGGTGTCGCGAATGTTGTTTTTTGCCGTAATTTTCTTCGCGTAAGTGGGATTTGTGAAAACGTCCCACGTTGCAACGTAGTCTTCTGCGGCAAACTCAGGATTATACACAAAACCAGTCGTTCCCCACATATAGCCTGCGGCGTATTCTTTCCACGTGGCGCCGTCGGTCATGTGGTTTTCGGAGAAAGTCTTTTCAATAAAAGGGGATACGTTCTTTGCGTAATAGTTGGTTTCAATAGTGGTGTCGTAGAAAGACGTGGGGAGTTTTTGCACCCAGCCTTCTGCAACCAACTTCATGAGCATATATTCGGACGGGCATACCAAATCAAATTGATCGCCCATCTTTACCATATTGTACAGGGTTTCGTTATCGTCCGCGATGCAATATTCTACGCGAATATCTTCGCCGGTTTGTTCTTTGTACCATTGTTCAAATTCTTGGATGAGCGGGCTACTCGCATCGCCGCCGTCGATATATTCCGCCCAGTTTGCAACTTTCAAAACGGGACGGTTGTCAACGGCGAAGTTTGTAAAACAAAGCCCGATCAAGCCGACAACGCCAGCGGCGGCAATCGCAATTACTTTTTTCATTGTTTTTTACCTGCCTTTTTGTTGGCGAAAACATTCATTAAGACAACTGCCACAATGATGCCAACGAAGATGATTGCTGTCAGCGCCCAGTAGGACGATTTAATCATTTCTACGGTGCTGCCTTTTGCAAGGCTATAAATGTGTGTAGAGATGGTTTGGAAGGTGTTAGGTTTGGTGTATGCGGCGATGATGTAATCGTCCAAAGATAGAGTGATTGCCAGCATAAAACCAGACACGATACCAGGGGAGATTTGGGGAATAACGACCGAAAAGAGTGCTCTCGTTGGGGATGCACCCAAGTCCAACGCCGCTTCGTAGAGATTGTTGTCCATTTGTTTGAGTTTGGGGATAATCGACAAAATAACAAAAGGTGTACACAATACCATTTGACCAACAATGAGCGGAATAAAGGTCGATTTGGGCAGGTTAAACGCCACGAAAAGGAACGCCAAAGAAATGGCGGTGACCACTTCGGCGTTGATAACGGGGATTTGGTTGATCCCAGAAAGCATAGTGCTCGTTCTCTTTTTGGAATAGAAGATGCCGATTGCGCCGATGGTTGCTAAGATGGTAGAAAAACTTGCAACAACGAGAGCCAAACAAATCGTTTGGAATACGATCGGCAGGGGTTGATTTTCAGGATTAAAAAAGTATTCGTAGTGCGTCCAACTGAAATTCCCCCAGTCGGTAATCGTTTCGGTTTCATTGAAACTATACACGGTCAACAACAGGATGGGGGCATAAATAAACAGCAAAATTAGCCCGATGAACGCCCATTTTAAAATTTTTCTAAACTTTACCATAAGGACGTCCCCCTGGATTGAGATTCATCATTCGTGTTAAACCCACCCGTCAACCAAGTGATCACAAACATTAGCGTGAGCAAAAGCAACGCTGTGACTGACCCTAAGTTCCACAAGTCGTTGCGGAAACATTCGTCGATGAATGCACCGATGATTTTCGTGTGGTTGAAGGTCATATAGTTGGATACGACATAGTTGGTCATAGAAGGCAGGAAAACCATCGAGATACCACTCATAATCCCTGCTTTGGACAGGGGAAGGGTGACTTTCACAAAGGCGTTCGCGCCGCTTGCGCCCAAGTCTTTTGCTGCTTCTAAATAACTTTTATCGATTTTAGAAATCGTTGTATAGATGGGCAAAATCATGAAGGGCAAAAAGTCGTAAACCATACCCAAAATGGTGTTAAAGAAGTTCCAACCGTTCGATTTGTTGTAAATGCCGATCCAGTTGAGAAGTTCTTTTAATGCGTTGATGCGCAAAACGAAGTTTACCCACATAGGAACGATAAACAAAAGGAGTAATCCCATTTTGTTTTTTACGTTGCTGTGTGCGATGATGTAGGATACGGGGTAAGCGATCAACAAGCACAGCAGAGTGCTGGAGATGGATATCCCGAAACTTTGTACGATGGTTTTGAAACGGCTGGATTCAAAGAAAGTTTGTCCACCCGTACCGCTAAAAAAGTTGGCGAAGTTTTCAAAGGAAAGTTTGCCTGTATCCCCGTTTGTAAATGCATAATACAAAATGATCAAAAGGGGAGCAACCACAAACACGAAAAGGAAGATTGCGTAAGGGATTGCAAGCAACTTTCGAGAAAACCGTAATTTTGGTTTTATCATCATTTTTTGCTTTCCTCCGTGTTTTTAAGGGTTAAGCGGATTTTATCCTTAGGAATAATCAGGCTGACAAGGTCGTTTTCGTTCCACAAGTCTTCGCAGGCCAAAACATAATCTTCTTCGTTTTCGGTGCGGACAATGTAACGGTAGTATTCACTCTTATATATTAAGGAAATGATGTGTCCTTGTGCGCCGCCGTCGTTTAAGTTGTCACTCATTGTAATATCGTGCAAGCCGACTTCGACGTTGACTTCTACGTCCGTCAAATCAAGTTTTTCGCCCTTTGCCGTGATTA
>JAZOLF010000079.1:0-5825 GCA_045652785.1 Candidatus Scatosoma sp.
GATTTAATCAGCCGAAATCGGGCGCACGTCGAGGGCTTGCAAAAGCACGGCGCAACCATTCGCTGTCTTGGGGACGGCGTAGAAAAAAACGTCAAGGTGTCGGCACTTTTGCCGGAGCTGATGCAAGGGGAATACGACGTGATTTTCCTGATGACCAAGCAGAGCAAAAACCCTGAAATTTTAAGCTTTTTAAAGGGGTATCTTGCCCAAGACGGCATCGTTTGCACCACGCAAAACGGTCTGCCGGAACAATCGGTGGCGGAGGCGCTGGGGAAAGACAAAGCGTATGGCGCGGCGGTATCGTTTGGCGCCAATTTTGTGGGCGGTGGCGTAGCAGAGCTGACGTCCTCTCTTTCCGTGATGTCGGTGCTGTGCGGCGGCTATCAAAACGATCAATCAAAGAACGAACGGTTAAAAACCGTTTTACAAACGGTTTGCAGGGTGTGCGGCAACCCTGATTTTGTCAAAACTACGGACAATTTGCAGGGTGCGCGCTGGTCGAAACTTGCAATCAACGCGGCGTTTTCTACTCTTTCTACGATCACGGGCTTAACCTTCGGCCAAGTGGCAAGGCGGTTCAAGACAAAGCGCTTGGCTGTACGGATTTTGCAGGAAACAATAGCGGTGGCAAAAGCGCACGGCGTTTCGTTGCAACCGATGGGCGGCCACGATATCGAAAAAGTGTTTAGCGGCGGCGGTTTGGTTAAAAAATTGTTTATTCATACGGCTTTGCCGTATGCAATCCGTAAACACAAGCGCTTAAAATCGGGAATGCTGACGGACATTGAACGGGGTAGAAAGTGCGACGTGGACTTTGTTTGCGGTGCGGTTGTCGCGGCGGGTAAAGCGGTCGGCGTGGAAACCCCGACGGCAGAAATGGCGGTGGAGATTGTGCATGGAATTGAAAACGGATTGTACGAAATAACCCCAAAAAACGTTGATTTTATGTTCTAAAAGCAGCAAAAAACAGGTAAAAACGAGCAAAATCACCCAAAAAGACAGGAAAAAAACCGCAAATTTTACGCTTTTTTTGCGTAAATTTCGGCTAAAAATAGAACAAAATTAGGAGCGAATAATATATGAATTATGAAAGAATTGCGGAAATTCTCATTCCGGATGCGGACGTAAAACCGCTTTCTTACTACGAAGAAATTTATCCCGAACGCGGGCTTGAAAAGGGCGCGGAAGTCACCCGTCTTGCCCCCAGCCCCACGGGCTTTATGCATATCGGCAACCTGTACGTTGCGCTTGCCAACGAACGTATTGCCCACCAAAGCGGCGGCGTATTCTACCTGCGTATCGAAGATACCGACGAAAAGAGAAAAGTAGAAGGTGCGGTGGAAGTGATTCAGTCGTCTTTGAAATACTTTGGGGTGGAATTTGACGAAGGTGCGGATTTGGGCGGCAACTACGGCCCGTACTACCAACGTCAGCGCGCGGAAGTGTATCACGCATTCGCAAAGGATTTGATTAAGCGCGGCTTGGCGTATCCTTGTTTTTGTACGGAAGAAGACTTGGAAAGCACCCGTAATTATCAAACGGAAAACAAATTATTGCCTGGCTACTATGGTGAGTTTGCAAAATGCCGTAACTTGACGGAAGAAGAAATCATTGCGAACGTGCAGGCGGGCAAACCTTACGTAATCCGTTTGCGCTCGCAAGGGGATGTGGAAAAGAAACATACCTTCCATGACGCTGTAAAAGGGGATATCACCGTCACCGAAAACAATCAAGACGTGGTTATCTTGAAATCGGACGGAATTCCTACCTACCACTTTGCGCACGCGATTGACGACCACTTTATGCGCACGACGCTTGTAATTCGTGGGGAAGAATGGCTTTCGTCCTTGCCTATCCATATCGAATTGTTTAACGTGCTCGGCTTTAAATTGCCCCGTTACGGTCATAACTGTTCCATCCAAAAAATCGACGGGGACGTGCGCCGTAAACTTTCCAAGCGTAAAGATCCCGAAGCATCCCTTACTTTCTATCGCGAACAAGGGTATCACAAGATTGCGGTTAAGACGTATATGTTGACGTTGCTGAATTCCAACTTCGAAGAATGGTTGCTCAAAAATCCCGAAACGCCGTTGGATGAATTTAAATACTCGATCGGGAAGATGGGTAAGAGTGGCGCTTTGTTTGATATTGTAAAACTCAACGATATTGCAAAGACGTATATGGCGACTTTGTCCGCGGAACAGATGTTCGATTTCTTGCAGGAATGGGCAAACGAATACGGTACGGACGAACAAAAGGGGTACTTTGCGGATAAGGAATATTTGTTGAAGATTTTGACGTTGTATATGGGGATCGGCGGTAAGAAACGCAGAAAGGACTTCGTTTGTGCGAAGCAGGCGTTGGAATTGATCGGTTGGTTCTTTGCGGATAAAGTATCGCCTGAATGCGGCTACAAGTTCGACGGCGCAACGGTGAAAAAGTTGTTGGCGGACTTTGCAGCGGCATACGACCACGCGGATGACAATCAAGGTTGGTTTGGCAAAGTGAAAGGGGTTGCGGACGTAAACGGTTTTGCAACGGATATGAAAGCGTACAAAGCAAACCCTGACGCGTTCCCCGGTAGCGTAGCGGACGTGGCGGAAGTGCTGCGTATCGCAACGACGGGGCTTTCGAATACGCCAGATCTTTGGACGATTATGCAAATCTTGGGCGAAGATAAAACTCGTGCAAGATTGCAATCTGCGATCGAAATTTTATAAAACAATAGGGGTGCGAAAATGATTTACAAGACGGTAGAATTAGCGAATGAGTACGCTTTGAAAGGCGGTACGTTGGAATGTATTTGCCTTGCTATGCCCTACGATGTTCCGACGGTGTGGAAACGCCCTGCTGTGATTGTCGTTCCCGGTGGCGGCTATGCTATGTGTTCCGAACGGGAAGCAAACGTGGTGGCGATGGCTTTTATGGCGCGCGGTTTCCAAACCTTCGTGTTGCGCTATTCGACGGCACCTGATGGTGTTGCGTATCCTGAGCAGTTGCTCGAACTTGCGGCGGCGTTCGATTACGTGCGCAAGAATGCGGCGGCGCTTGCAGTCAAGGCGAACGAAGTGTTTGCGGTGGGCTTTTCCGCAGGCGGACACTTGGTCGGCAATTTGTCTTGCTCGTACGCGCTCGTGGAAGGGTTGTACGGTAAGGCGCTCGATTGCAAACCGACGGCGGTAGGGCTGTCTTATCCTGTTATCTATTACGAAGGACATCGCGGTTCGTTTAAAAACTTGACGGCCGCGTTGCCCGAAGAAGAACGGGAGAGAATGATCAACGCGTTGAGCCTGGACAAACTGGTGACGAAAGATACTTCCCCTGCGTTCATTTGGTCAACGTTTGAAGATCAAATGGTGTCGTGTGAAAACTCTTTACGCTATGCGTTGGCGTTGAAGAAAGCGGGTGTACAGTTTGCACTCCATATTTATCCTGTTGGGTTGCACGGCTTGTCTGTATGTTCGTATGAAATTTCCAAACAATACGGTGATGAAGCGTGCGACGCGGCGAAGGGCTGGGTGGATGAGTGCTGTAAGTTTTTCCGTATGTACACCCAAGAGAAGTATTAATAAAACGAATGGCTGTTATTAACATTGTTAATAGTTGACGGCAAAGAAAGAAGGCGGAAAGGATTTTCCGTCTTTTTTGTGCCTTTTTTCGTTGTTTTTTCAACATTTTTTTCGATTTGTTGGCAACGAATAATTGACTTTTCAAATGGAATATGATACAATAATTTCAATCATTATAATGTGGGAGTGTTTGTTTGCGTGTCCACGCATGCGCAAAGAAACGCAATAAGAGAGGCTATGAAAAACTTTTATGCGATTAAACAAAAACTTGCCCGCAATGCCTTAATCCGTAGCGGAATTATCGGCGCGAGCGTAGGGGTGACCGCAGCCAGTACTTGTGTGTTCGTGTGCACAATTTTGGAAAAGACAATTCCTTGGCTGTATGCAATCGGCGGCGGCGTTTTGCTGGGGCTGTTGGTCTTCGGTATCTTGCTTTTGTGCTTGTATCCGTTCAAAAGGAGAATTGCGCGGAAACTGGATAAGGAACTTGGCAACGGCGAAAAAGTGCAAACAATGGTTGAGTTTGAAACCAGCGACGAAGTAATGCCCGCCATTCAAAGACAGGATACCGAATACAGGTTGTCGGAAGAATTGCCTGCTACATATACCAAGTTCAAAAAACCGTGGCAATGTATCGTGGCTGGGGTCTTGGCGCTTGCGACCTTTGGTGCGGCGGCGGTTTCGACCATTTCCGCGATGAACCAACCCGAAATCCCTGATGACAGCGGTACGAGCAGCGGTGTGATTATTGACAAAACCCCGTTCGAAATCGACAACTACCAAATTGCGGCGCTGTATGAACTTATCCAGTACGTCAAGGATTCTGCGATGCAGGACGAACCGAAAGCAATCTCGGTGGCGGCGCTTGAAACGTTGCTTGACCAAGTGCTGGCGGTGACCACTCGAGGTGAGATGATTATAGCGGTGCAGGATGCTATTAAGGCGGTAGATGGCGCGGTGGAAGCCGTTAACACGGGCACAGAACTTGCAACCGCTTTAGAAAAGACGGGGCTTGCAAGTTTGCGTAAGTTGGCAAATGCAATCGGCGCGACGGATATGACTCGTTTTAACCAGCAGTACGCGGAATTCGGTCAGGCATTCAAAACGTTAGAAGGCGCAAAGGAAACGATTGAAACGCTCGCTGTAAATATGGAAGTTGCTCTTGCGATGTCCGAAGTGGATAAAAACGACGGGTTGTATTTGGCGTTGGTGAACTTAAAATCGGTTTTGGTTGCGCAGGTTCCCGATCTTCCCGACTATGAACAAAGTTCTTGGGAAACGCAAATTGACGTATTGCTTGCAAGCGCTACCGCTCCTTTCTCGACGGCGCTCGGAAAACAAATCCATAACGACGGAGTGCGTGATTATGTGATCAACAAATTGCAGGAAATCTTCGGGCTCCAAGATCAGGAAATGCCGACTGTTAGCCAAGATTACAAACCTACGGCAGGGGACGGAAACGATAACGACGACGATACCGATTTGGGTGACGGCGGTTTGGGTACGGGGGATTTGAACTTCGCAAACAACGAGTTGGTGTACGACCCCGAAACAGGGGAACTTCGACCTTACGGCGAAGTGTTCGCAAAATATTATGCGATTTACACGGACGCGGTTAGCCAGGGTAAAATTGATCCGAATTTGGAACTCATTTTGCAACAGTATTTCGACAAACTGTCGACGAACAAAGATACAAACAATAAATAAGAAAACCTAAAACGAGGTAAAAAAATATGGATATCATGAAAAAAGAAGAACAAGTACAGGCATTCAGCGCGTCTATTGCGACGGTAAAAAGCGAACTTGCAAAAGACGTCGTTGGTCAAAAAGAAATCGTTGACAACGTATTGATTGCAATTATCGCTGGCGGTAACGTTTTGTTGGAAGGTGTTCCTGGGGTTGGTAAAACCCGTTTGGTTCGTTCGCTTGGTAGAACGCTCAGCCTTCCTTTCTCCCGTATTCAGTTCACCCCCGACCTTATGCCTTCGGACGTAACCGGTACGAACGTTGCGGAAAAAGATGAAAACGGCAAATTGAACATGTCCTTCCGTAAAGGTCCTATCTTCGCGAACCTTATTCTCGCGGACGAAATCAACCGTGCTACCCCTAAAACCCAGTCTGCAATGCTCGAAGTAATGCAGGAACATAAGGTGACCGTTGCGGGTACGGCATATCGTTTGGAAGAACCTTTCTTCGTTATGGCTACGCAAAACCCCATTGAACAAGATGGTACCTATCCTTTGCCCGAAGCGCAAA
>JAZOLF010000080.1:0-3537 GCA_045652785.1 Candidatus Scatosoma sp.
GTTGATAACAAGGTCTTATGCAACGTGATACCGTGAACCGTGTCAGGACAGGAATGTAGCAGCACTAAGCGGACCATCGCGTGTGCCATAAGGTAGCTTTGTAGGAGTCACCTGCGGCGTTTCCACTTCGGTAGTTTATGACAAAAAAGGATTGCGCAGTTTTTTTGTAAACGAAAAGGAACGGTTTTTTTCCGTTCCTTTTTTTCATTTTTTAAGCGTTTTTTTACCCATTTTTGCGTGTTTTTTGCGTGTTTTTTGCGCTTTTTTCGCACTTTTTTCACGGTTTTTTCGCACTTTTTCCGTGGCATTTATACGCTTTTAGTCCTTTTTGCCCCGAATGTCAAGCCCGTTTACTTGGTCGTCTTCCATCACAATTCCCCGTTGCAGGCTGGCATATCCGTACTTCCCGCGGATACTTTCCACCGCTTTTTCAGCGCGTTCCCGCTTTTCGTACCCTTGTTTATCCCCGTCAATCGCATCCAAAATAGACATTTGTTCAACGTGGTGATCAAACCCCGAAACGGTCACCCCGATCATGCGCACACGCGCGCCGCGCGGGTAATGCGCGCAAAACAGTTCATACGCCGCGCGCGCGATATCCGGACAATGCGTGGTCGGAGAAACCTTCTTTTGGCAAGTAATTTCTTCCAAACGCTCATTTTTGACAACGATATGTACGGTATTCGCCTTTCCTACGTCCGCATCCCGCAAGCGCGCCGCCACACTCTCGGAAAGCGCGTACAGCCACCGCTCTATCTCTTCACGGGCGCAAACGTCGTGCGGCAGAGTAAGCGAATTGCCGATAGATTTCACGTCTTCCTTATCCGCAAACGGTTTTACAGGCTCGTTTTCTTCCCCGCGAGCGCACAGCCAAAGTTGCCTACCCCGCTTTCCAAGCGCCTTCATAAGCAACTCTACGTCCGCCTTTGCAACGTCGCCGATGGTATTGAGCCCATACCTGCCCAGCGTCTGCGCCGTCGATTTACCGACGTACAACATATCCGTCACAGGCAAAGGATAGACGATTTTTTCATAATTTTCACGGGTGACAACGGACACCGCATCAGGCTTTTTGAACTCGGATGCGAGTTTCGCCGTCGTTTTGTTAAAACTTACGCCGATTGAAACGGTGAGCCCCAACTCTTCTTTAACCGCTTGGCGGATTTTTTCCGCAATTTCAACCCCGCTACCAAACAGGCGCAAAGATGCAGTCACGTCCAAAGAACATTCATCAATCGACAACTCTTCTATTACGTCGGTGAACCGCTCGTAAATCCCGCGCACCAGCAGGGAATATTTCTTGTATTCGTGGTGATGGGGCGCAACCCGCAATACCTGCGGGCATTTTTTTAAGGCAGATACCACCGTTTCGGCGGTCTTGATTCCGTATTTTTTCGCTTCTTCGCTTTTTGCAAGCACAATCCCCCTGCGCTCTTTCGGGTCGCCGCATACGATAATGGGTTTACCTTTGAGCGTAGGGTTCAGCGCCGTTTCCACGGACGCGAAAAAATTATTCAAATCGGAATGTAAAATCACCCGTTCTTGCATATCTGCCCCGTTTTTTTGCTTTTTTAGTCCTTTTTTGCCAAGTATTCCACGACGGAATGCGCGGCTACGTTCCCTTCCCCTGCCGCCTTGGCATACTGGTAAGGCCGCCCCGTGCAGTCACCTGCCGCAAACAGCCCCGCCAAGTTCGTCTTGCACGCGCGATCGACCGCCACGTGCCCGTTTTCCGTTTGGAAACCGCCCACCAGCGCAGGCGGCGAAACGCTGTCCTTGAGCAGGAAAACGCCATCTATCGCCAAATCCTGCCCACCCTTTACCGTCAGGGATTTTACTTTCATCCCCCCGCCGATTTTTTCAGGCATTTTCATAATTTTCTCCACGTTTTCAGCGGCGATAGACACCCCTTTATACAGGGGGAACAAATACACTTTTTCGGCAAGGCTTGCCAAGTATTCTACTTCGTGTTCGGCATCCTTTGTCGTACAAAGTACCGCTATCGTCTTGCCCTTGTAGAGCATCCCGTCGCAAGTGGCGCAATAACTGACACCACGCCCTAAAAAGGTTTCTTCGCCGTCAATCGGCTTGACCGTTTCCACGCCTGTCGCCAAGATAACGGTGCGGCTTTCGTAGGTGTTATCCCCTTCCACCGTCACCAGGAATTTGCCTTTCATCGCATACACGCCCGTCACCTTTTGTTCGGTTACGTCGATTTCTTCCCGTTGGAGTTGCTCTTTGAGCGCGCCGCAAAAGGCTTGTCCAGACACAGCGCAAAGCCCAGGATAGTTAGAAACCAACTCCGCTTTTTCAATTTTTGCGGAAAGGGATTTTTTGCCTAACAGTAAAAAACTTTTCCCATTCGCCTTTAACGTAAGCGCCGCGGAAATTCCCGCCAAGCCGCTGCCGATAATGATACAATCCAGCATATTTTTCTCCTTTTTTACAGTATAGCACAATCGATAAAAAAAATCAAGAGAAAAACAAAAAACACGCTTTCAGGCGTGTTTTTTCATTGACCGAAAAGCGGTCTGTTTCTTATTTTAATAAATCTTTTACGTACTGCACTTGTGCGCGCACCGACGTCGAAGACGCGCCCCCTTCCGAGTTGCGCTTGGAAACACAAGTTTCCAAAGAGATTTCTTCATACAAATCTTGGGTAAACAGTTCGCTGTATTTTTGGTATTCGCACAAAGGGAAGGTATCCAAGACGCAATCCTTGACGATACATTCGGCAACGATTTGCCCCACGATCTTATACGCTGCGCGGAAAGGCATCCCTTTCTTTGTCAAATAGTCAGCAAGGTCGGTGGCGTTGATAAAGCCCTTTTGCGCCGCTTTATAAGTATTTTCTTTGAGCACTTTCATCGTCGCAACCATAGGAGCAAACACTTCCAAGCAAACTTTTACCGTATCAAGCGCATCGAACTCCGCTTCCTTGTCTTCCTGCATATCCTTGTTGTACGCAAGCGGCAAGCCCTTCAATACCGTCAACATCGACATCAAGTCGCCATAGACACGACCCGTTTTTCCGCGTACGAGTTCCGCCATATCGGGGTTCTTCTTCTGGGGCATAATCGTCGAGCCCGTCGTATAACTGTCGTCCAGTTCAATGAACTTAAATTCCCAACTGCTCCACAGGATAATTTCTTCCGAAAAACGGGAAAGGTGCGTCATAAGCAACGAGAACGCCGACAGGATTTCCACACAAAAATCGCGATCAGATACCCCGTCGATGCTGTTTGCCGTGACGCCGTTCATCCCGAGTTTTTCCGCCACAAAACGGCGGTCGGTGGGATAGGTCGTGCCAGCCAAAGCGCAACTGCCCAAAGGGGAAACGTTCATGCGCTTTACAGCGTCCTGCAAGCGGGCAATATCCCGCAATAGCATCATTGCATACGCCATAAGTTGATGCCCGAAAGAAATGGGTTGCGCACGCTGTAAATGGGTGTAGGCAGGCGCAATGACGTCTGCGTTTTTCTCCGCTTGGCTTACGATTGCCGTAATGCAGTCTTTGGGCAGAGCAACGATTTTCTC
>JAZOLF010000081.1:0-8771 GCA_045652785.1 Candidatus Scatosoma sp.
CAATTTCCACCCAGTTTACCGTACCCATGTCCGCGTTCAACAACAAAAACCAAGCCATTATTCCACCCCCTTTGCTGCAACGTGTACGTCGAGTTGCGCAAACGGAATCGCCAAGCCATTCGCTCTAAACTCTTCGATAATCTTTTCCATAATGTCGAATTTTGCGTTCCAAAAATCCCCCGTTTTAATCCACACGCGCAGGGTAAAATTCAGCGAATTCGCACCGTATTCAGTCAAGCGAAAGAAAGGCGCAGGGGATTGTTCTACGCGCGTGTCCGCGTTTACTATATCCATAACGACCTGTTTTACCTTCGCAAGATCGGCGGTATAAGAAACGGGTACAACCAAATCCATACGGCGCACAGGCAAGCGGCTGTAATTCGTCACAACCGAACTAAGCACAGTACTATTCGGCACAATCACCGTAATATTATCCACGGTGACGATTTTGACAGAGAAGAGTTTAATTTCCTTTACTGTCCCAGCCGTGCCATCAATATCGACGTAATCCCCCGCCACGAATGGCTTGGTGAATATGAGCACAATCCCGTTGGTAAGGCTGGAAAGCGTGTTTTGCAAACCGAGCGAAACAGCAAGCGCTATTGAGCCGAATGCCGTGATAATGCCTTCGGTGGAAAACCCGAGTACTGCAAGCACGGTAATAAACAGCCCCACGTAAACAAGCAAGGACACCAACCCCGTGATAAACCCTGCCGCCGAGTTATCGAGTTTGCGGTTTTTGACCGAACTCTTTTTCACAGCGCGCTTGACAATGGTTGCCACCAGCAGCCCTACGCACAGTACCGCCAGCGCCGTCACCAGTGCAACGCCATAGCCCGAAACGAAGTTCTGCAAAAACTTCACAATCGCGTCAAATACTTCTTTCATACCATTCCCTTCTACTTTTTAATAAAAATTTACGCAAAATTTGTGTAAATTTTGCGTAAATTTGGCGTATTTTTTGCCTATTTTTTATGTTTTTTCGGGTGCTTTTTTCTTATTTTGTGCCAAAAAGCCGATCGCCAGCATCCCCTAAACCAGGCATAATGTAGCAATTTTCGTTGAGTTCTCTATCCACCGCCGCAACGTACAAATCCACGTCAGGATGGTCTTTCAAAATACGGCGAATCCCTTCAGGGGAACTCACCAAACAGCAAAGTTTGATTTGCTTTGCGCCGCGCTTTTTGATCATCGTAATCGCATCCGACGCGCTGCCGCCCGTTGCGAGCATCGGGTCAACGACAATCAGGATACGGCTTTCCGCATCCGCAGGCAACTTGCAATAATATTCCACAGGTTGGTGGGTGGTCTCATCGCGGTACAAACCGATATGCCCCACTTTTGCGTTGGGGATGAGTTTTTGTACCCCGCTCACCATCCCAAGCCCTGCGCGAAGAATGGGAATAATTCCTACCGCTCTACCCGAAACCATATAGCAAGTGGTTTCTTCAATCGGCGTTTTTACTTGTACGGGTTCTAAGGGCAAATCCTTGGTTGCTTCGTAGGTGACGAGCATCGCAATTTCTTCCGCAAGTTCCGCAAACTGTTTGGTTTTTGTATTTTCATCACGCAAAATGGCGAGTTTGTGCTCGATGAGCGGATGCTGTACGTGGTGAAACTTCGGGTTGCTGTAAAATTCTAATTTTTCCATAGGTATATCCCCTTTTATTATTTGCTGTATCGCTGTTCAATGGCGGTAATCTTCGCCAAACGACGGTCGTGGCGTTCGCCGCCCTCGTATTCGGTGTTCAAGAACAGGCTGACGATTTCTTCCATCAAGCCGACACCCACAACTTTTTCACCCATCGCAAGCATATTTGCATCGTTATGCAAACGGGTGTATTTCGCACAGTAGGTATCGTGACAATGCGCACAACGCACGCCAGGCACTTTGTTGGCGACGATGGAGACGCCGATCCCCGAAGAACATACCACAATCCCGCGTTGACACTCCCCGTTCGCAACTGCCTGCGCCGCAAGGAGCGCAAAATCGGGATAGTCACAGGAATCGTTGGTGTCCGTGCCAAAATCCACGTATTCATGGCCGCTTTTTTCCAAATAAGCCATCACCGCTTTTTTCAAGTTTAATGCGCCGTGATCACAAGCCAAAGCAATTCTCATTGTATATCGTTCTCCTTTTTCGGGACGCTTTTCCGCGTACCCGTTGCTTTCTTTTTCGTTGTCGTTGCAGAAGTGGTTTTGTACGCGGTTTTTGCCTCGTTTTCCGTCTTCTTTTGCCCTTCCGTCTTCTTGCCCGCCGACTTCTTTACCGTCGGTTTCCGCGCCGATTTTTCGCCCGTTTTCTTGGTTGCCGTTTTCTTTTTCGTAGTGACTTTTTTCGGTTCTACGGGGAACAGGCGGTCGATGATCGCAGACATGCCCCCTTCCAACGCCGTAAACGTGCTTTCATACGCTTCGATGGGATATCCGTAGGGATCGGGAATAGAATACCCGCAAAAATCGGAAAAGGCATACACTTTTTCATGCACCCCTTCCATCAGCCCAAAACGGCGAATGGTGTGGTAGGACACTAAATCCTTTTGGTCTTTTGTCATACAAATTACGGCGTGAGCGGCCTGCACCATCTCCAACGTGAGTTGGGTGGGCGAAAAGTTTTCCACCGAGAGCCCGTGCGCCGACAGCGTCCGCAAAGAATGCAAGTGCATACCCCCTTGCGCGGCGGCGTCCGTCCCTGCGGAGCACACCGAAACGGGCAACCCCCTACGCTTGATTTCGTGACGGAACAAAATTTCCGCCATCGGAGAGCGACAGGTGTTTCCCGTGCAAACGAATATCACCATTTTTTCTTCTGGGTTTTCCATATTTGCCGTCCTTATTGCCGTCCTTTAATGGGGAATATCCACCGACGCGCACGCTTTGCGCAAACGGTTGAGTACCCCCGCCATTTTTCCGTCCTGTTTTTTCGGTTCGATTGCTACCAGCAGGTCACAAATCTCTTCCGCGGTACGCAAATGCGCGTACAGCCTTGCCGCCATTTCGTCTTCGGTTCCCCCAAGCGAGAGCACCTTTGCCCCGTCAGGTAAACCGCCTTTGGCAGTTTCTTCGCAGAGTACACATACCCGCTTACTCTCTTGCAGAGCGCCGCTTATACGGTCGATTGCCGCTTGCTTTTGGTCGCAAGCAAAGAGCGCCGTCACGCATCTTGGGGAATAGTGCTTATACAAGACACCCGGGCTTTTCACCTTTTCGCCCGCCGTGAGTTTGGGGGCGTAAACGTCGCAGCAGCCCACCACGTCCGCAATCATCTCTTGCGTGATAAGACCGGGGCGCAGGATAACGGGCACTTCGCCCGTGACGTCGCAAACGGTACTTTCGATCCCGCCGACACATTCGCCGCCGTCCAAAATCAGGGGGATTTTTCCGTAAAAATCATCTAAAACGTGTTTCGCCGAAGTGGGGCTAACGTGCTTGGAAAGGTTTGCGCTGGGCGCAACGAAGGGCAAGCCAACTTCCCGCAGGAACGCTTGCGCGCCTTCGTGCGCAGGCACGCGAACCGCAAGAGTGTTCAAGCCACAGGACACGTAAGGGCTCACTTTACCCGTGGACGGATAAACAAGAGTCAACGGGCCGGGTAAAAACGCTTCGCGGAGTTTTTTTGCATAGGGGGGATCAAAGTCAATAATCTTCGACAAATCATAATCGCTATGCACGTGGGCGATGAGCGGATTGTCCGCAGGACGACCTTTCACCGCAAAAATCTGCTGCACCGCGCTGTCGTCAAAGGCGTTGCCGCCTAAGCCGTACACCGTTTCCGTCGGCATCCCCACCACGCCGCCCGCCAAAATAATCTCTTTTGCTAAGGCAAGGCTCTTTGATGTAATTGTTTGAATTTCCGTCCGCATCTTATTCGTAAGGGATTTCGTCTTCTTCGTCAAAACCACCGCCGTAAGGGGGGTCGGAAGGCCCTTGATCTCCGTCGAACGCAGACACGGGGTCGTCGTCTTCAAAATTTTGCAGTTGTTTTTTCGGTGCGCTGTACTGGGGCGGTTCGTCGATTGCGCCCTGATCGTCCACGTCCACGAACTTCGTATATTCGCCGATGAACTTCAAAGGAACACGGCCCGCTTCGCCGTTTCTGTGCTTGGCGATAATCAAGTCCGCCGCGCCTTTTACCACTTTCCCCGCCGCAATTTCCGCCGCCGTCGCCACCATTTCGGGACGGTGGATAAACATAACGATGTCCGCGTCTTGTTCGATTGCGCCCGATTCACGGAGGTCGGAAAGAGTAGGTTCGTTCGATTGAATACGGCGAAGTTGGGAAAGCGCGATAATAGGCACTTCTAACTCCTTTGCCATAATCTTCAAATCACGGGTGATGGACGCGATTTCCTGTTGACGGTTTTCCTTACCTGCTACGGTAGAAGAGCCGCCGCGCATCAACTGGATATAGTCGATCATCACAAGGTCAAGCGAGCCCGTCATTGACTTCAAACGACGGCACTTTGAAAGGATTTCCGCAGGCGTGACGGACGACGAATCGTCGATATAAATAGGGCTTTTACGCAACTTATCGGATGCCAAAATAATCTTCTTCCATTCGTCCTGCGTCAACTGCCCTTTGAGAGCCTTGCCCATGTGCACTTTCGCATAGGCGCAAAGCAATCTTTGTACGATTTGTTGGCGGGGCATTTCGAGCGAGAATACCGCACAGGTCTTACCGTGGTTGATGCCCGCATTTTCGACAAGGTTCATCGAGAACGAAGTTTTACCCATACCAGGACGAGCAGCCAAAACCAAAAGGTCGGTTTTTTGCAACCCGTTCATCATTTGATCCAAGCGCTTGTAGCCCGTAGGGATCCCCTTGAAGGATTCGGGGTTATTTTGCAACTGTTCAAACTTATGGATAACCGAGCCGACAACGTCCCCTTCCGTCATCCCGAGAAGAGCGGAACGATCGGTTTGCTTGGAAACGTCGTAAACGAGTTTTTCCGCATAGGTCAAACTTTCCACACCGCTTGCCGCTTTCATGGAATTTTCGATAATCTTTCTGCCTGCGCGGATAAGTTTACGGTTCGTCGAATCACGCGCGACGATTTCTTGATAAGATTTATAGTTTGCCGCCGACGGCGTCATTTGCGCAAGTTCGGTCAAGTACGCAATCCCGCCTGCTTTCGAGAGTTCGCCGTTGGCATCCAACTGGTCGGAAACGGTCACCAAGTCAATCGGCTGACGCGCCGCAAACACTTGGTTCATCGCGCGGATGATGATTTGGTGGGATTCAACGTAGAAGTCGGACGGGCTCAAATTTTCCACCACGTCCGCCGCAATTTCCGCATCCATCAAGATACAGCCAAGCAACGCCATTTCCGCGTCGCGGTTATAGGGCATAGTAATTTGTTCGTTTGCCATAATCTTTCGTTCCTTTTATGTTAGTTCGTAAAAATCTTACTGCCAAGTTTTATGGGGTTGCTTACGACAAGGATTTGAACTCTTCCAAAGTATCCTTGAACTCCTGCATCGCCGCTTCGAAAGGTGCTTTGGTGGTTAAATCCACACCTGCCCCCTGCAAAATGCTAACGGGGTCCGTTTTGCCGCCGCTTTGCAAGAAGGTGAAATAACGCTGTACCGCGCCATCCCCTTCGCTCAAAATTGCGCGAACAATCGAGATTGCAGAGATAATACCCGTCGCGTACTTATACACGTAGAAAGAGTTATAGAAATGGGGAATTCTTGCCCATTCGTACTTGATTTCATCGTCATGCACGATGCCATCGCCGTAGTATGCTTTGTTCAAATCATAGTACAAGGCACACAAGTTGTCCTTCGTCAAGGGCTCACCGCGTTCCACCATCGCGTGCGCTTGGTGCTCGAATTCCGCAAACTGCGTTTGGCGGAACAAGGTCGCGCGGATCATATCCATATAGTAGGACAATAAATAGCGTTTCAAATTCTTATCGTCCGTCTTCTTATACAAGTGTTTCAAAAGCAACACTTCGTTGACGGTGCTGGCAATTTCCGCAAGAAAAATGGTATATTGCGCCTTTTCGTAGGGCTGAGCCGACTGCGATTGATAGGTATGGATCGCGTGGCCCATTTCATGCGCAATCGTGAAAATATCGTTGGTCGTTTCTTGGTAGTTGAGCAACACGTACGGGTGGGTGTCGTAAGAGCCCGAAGAGTACGCACCGCAACGCTTGCCTTCGTTTTCATATACGTCGATCCAGCGTTCGTTCTTTGCCTTGCGCAACAACTGTTCGTAGTCCTTACCCAAAGGCGCAAGCCCTTCGATTACGAGTTCATACGCATCGTCGAAAGAATGCTTAATATCCGCGTCTTCCACCAAAGGCGCGTAGATATCGTACATATGTTGTTCAAACCCGAGCAAGGTTTGGCGCAAAGCGATATATTCGTGCATCGTCGGGAACGCATCGTGCACAGCCGACAGCAAGTTTTCATACACGATGGGTTGCACGTCTTCTCCTGCAAGCGCTCTTGCAAGGCAGGAAGGATATTTGCGCGCCGTCGAATAGAACACGTCTTTCTTGACGTTGCCGTAGTAGGTTTGCGTAATAGCGTCAATCAACGCGATATACGCACCGTAGTATTTCGTAAACCATTCCTTTCTTTCTTCTTGGTCGTTCGAATGGAGTACAAGCCCATAGAGCCCGTGGCTCATTTGCACTTCTTCGCCGTTCAAGTTTGCTTTTGGCAAGTTCAGGTTCGCGTTGTCCAGCATCATGAATACGTCTTGGAAACTACCCAAAGCGTCCGACGCCAAAGCGAGTATCTTTTCTTCCCCAGCGCTCAAAACGTGCGCCTTGTCGTTCGCAATTTTGCGCAAGGAATATTCCTGTGCCTTAAAATCGGGATCCGCGATATACGCTTGCAATACTTCTTCGGGGAGCGCCGTCAATTCGGGCTCTACGAAGGAATACTTCGCGGAAAGTTTCGCAAACGTCCCCATCAGCATCGAAACATAGGACGTATATTTTGCCACGCGGACGTCTTCGTCGTGGCGCATATGCGCGTACATATAGAGTTTTTCCACCAAACGAGAAACCATGCGCATTTCGTCAAAGTACGCCTGCAACACTTTCTTTTCCCCAAGTTTTCCTACGTAAGCATCTACGGGCGCTGCTACCATTTCTTCGAGTTTTTTATAATCGGCGTCCCAAGCGTCTTGGCTTTCGTAAATATCTTCCAAACGCCATTTGCTTCGTTCCGCAATTTCCTTTCTTTCCATATCCTTTCTGTCCTTTTCTTGATTATTTGACGTTAGTTTTTAAAACTGTGAATGGGTGCAGGGATGTTCCCGCCGCGCAAAATCAGTTTACTGCTATCCGTGCCGTGAACGGGGAGAATAGGCGCTCTGCCGAGCAAGCCGCCGAAGTTGACTTCGTCGCCCACCGTCTTTCCAGGCGCGGGAATAATACGCACCGCCGTCGTCTTGTTGTTAATCATACCGATTGCCGCTTCGTCCGCAATCATCGCCGCGATCGTCGTATCGGGCGTATCGCCTGGAATAGCAATCATATCCAAGCCTACGCTACAAACGCAGGTCATCGCTTCCAGTTTATCCAAAGTGATTTCGCCCTTCGCCGCTGCGTTGATCATACCGATATCTTCGGATACGGGAATGAACGCACCCGAAAGCCCGCCGACACGCGAACTTGCCATAACGCCGCCTTTTTTCACCGCGTCGTTCAACAGCGCAAGTGCCGCCGTCGTACCGTGGCCGCCCACCGTCGAAACCCCAAGTTCTTCCAAAATATGCGCCACGCTGTCGCCTACCGCAGGGGTGGGCGCAAGGGACAAATCGACAATGCCGAATTGCCCGTTCAAGCGGGTTGCCGCTTCTTTGGCGATGAGTTGCCCGGCACGGGTAATCTTAAACGCTGTGCGTTTAATCATTTCCGCCGCTTCCGTAAGATCGGCGTTGGGAATTTTTTCCAAAGCCTTCTTGACAACGCCAGGCCCCGAAACGCCGACGTTTATAACCACGTCCGCTTCGCCGACGCCGTGGAACGCCCCCGCCATAAACGGGTTGTCTTCCACCGCGTTGCAAAACGCCACAAGTTTCGCTGCGCCGATACCATCCTGCGCCGCAGTCAACTGCGCCGCCTGCTTGAAGGTCTTACCCAGCATCCCTACCGCTTCCATGTTGATACCCGTCTTCGTAGAGCCTACGTTCACGGACGAACACAAACGCTTGGTGGTTGCCAGCACTTCGGGGATGGTTTCAATAAACGTCTTTTCATAACTTGCCGTTGACTTATGCACGAGCGCCGAATAGCCGCCCAAAAAGTCAATCCCCAGTTGTTCCGCCGCATCGTCCAACGCTTTTGCAATCAGGGGCGCGTCCTTAGGGAACGCCGCGCAAAGCAGGGATACGGGGGTGACGGACACGCGCTTATTGACGATAGGAATTCCGTACTTATCCGAGAGTTCCGTTGCCGTCTTGACGATGTTTTCCGCTTTGGAACACACCAAATCATACACTTTTTGCGCCGTGTCTTTCGCGTTGTCGCGAATGCAGGAAAGCAAGGACAGCCCCATCGTAATGGTGCGGATGTCCAAATGCTCCTTTTCGATCATCTGAATCGTTTCTAATACATCAAAATTCGTAAACATCTGTCTGCCCCTATCAAATGCTATGCATTGCGTTGAAGATGTCTTCGTGTTGTAAATAGATGCTCATACCGATTTGTTTGCCGAGTTCCGCACAACCTTTTGCCAGCGCAGAAATGCTTTCCGTCGTTTCCGACAAGTCCACCAGCATAATCATGGCGAAGAAATCTTGCAAAATCGTT
>JAZOLF010000082.1:0-4014 GCA_045652785.1 Candidatus Scatosoma sp.
AATGCAGGCAAGCTGGACGGCACACGCTATGCGTCAAAATCAAGTATTCCCCCCGAATGGATATTATGCGCAACCTGGTCAAATGTACGGTATGCCCGGTATGCCGCCTATGGGTGAACAACCTGGTAGACCGCGTCGCGACGAGGATGCGTACGACGATTACGGCTTTGATTTATAATTGATTACAAAGAAAAGGAGCGAAAAATTTTCGCTCCTTTTTATTTTGCGTTTTCGTTTATGCAACGTTGCTTGTTTGCGGTTTGTTTACGACGGTCGTGCCGTAGTTGGTGCAAATGGTCGTATTCACAAGCGATACGTCTACTTCTACTGCACCTTCCGAATCTATGTTTATATTCAACGAGAAGTTTGCGTCTTGGCGCATACCGGAAAGTACGCCGTTGCTTACGTAGTATTTAATGAATAAGTCCATATCAAGGGCATTGCCTTGGAGGAATTCCTTCAAAGCTTCTTCTTTCTCCAACGATTCGCGGATGAATTGTTGCGCGTTTTTATCGTTCATACGGAACCCGTAATCGGTTTTGGTGAAGTAGGTGTAATCAAGATAAGAATCATAGAAAGGCATCAATTCATCGACGGAGCTGAACCCTACTTGATGTAAATTGGCTTCTTGCCAAGTACCTTCTTGCGAATTCTTCACGAAACAATTCGAACCTTGATTCGTTTCTTCTATGTACAAGCCGACGTATTCCGTTTCTTCTTCGCCAAGCCCCGAGAAGGACATCGTTTGTTCCAAAAGAATTTTATTGTCGGCATATTTCACCACTTGCGTCATGGATACCTGTACGTCGATGACCATCAAAAGCTTCATATCCACTTGCATTGTGGTCGTCATCGTGCAGTTTTGATATTGTTCGTAGTTGAATACAGAATCGTAATAGCTCTTAGAAATCGTTTGGCCGGTAATGGGCGCGGGCGTATAATACTTCCAGTCGTTCGCGTATTTAATAACGTAAACGGTTACTTTTTTGTTTTGCGTGTTCGTATTCGTGCGTGCAACCGTTTCGGTTGTGTATTCTACTTCCATTTTTTCTACACTGACGATGCCGGTTTGTACTTCTGCAGGGAGCTGCAATGCAGCCACTTGTTCATTGGAAAGCGTACCTTGGGACGTCGTGTTGACAACGGTCGCCTTTTGTTCGCCGACCACTTCTTCTTGTACGAATGCTTGCGCAGCGCTTTCCGCCGTGTTGTACGATTGCGTGGACACAGCGCCTTTATACGTTTCGGATACGCCGCCGAGTTCGCTAATAAATTCCTGTTCTTTTTTTGATTCGCTCTTTTCAAATAAAGAGCAACCCGCCATGCTGAGAGACATAGTTGCTGCCAGCGCCAACGTCAAGCACTGAATCAGCGTCTTTTTTGCTTTTTTCATAAACGATCCTCCATGATTATTTTTCCTTGGTGATATTACCATACGTACAGTGTAACACAAAAAATGAAAAATGTCAACTTTTTCAACAATTTCTTTTTATGCTTCTCCATGTAAAGAAGAAAAATCCATCTCGCCTTGCATATATTCCATGCGGTCGAAAATACATATATTACAACCGCTCAACGCATACCTGGGTGCCCCGCCCGTGATATTTTCAATGACGGCGTCACGGCAAAAGCCCGTCCCGAACGCGCGTACCAATTTTTCTGAAAAATCTTTTTGCAAATATCCCAAAACGCGGTTTAACGCTATGCTGTATACGTATACGTTATAGGGAAACCCCTCCATGGGTACGTGGACGATTTGCAACAGATCCCCGGCGCGGCTTTGCGCCAGCGCGCCTTGACGGTCGGGACAATCGACGCCGTGAATTTTGCAATAGACGGGAAAGCATAGTTTCAACGCCTTTAAGCGCCGTCTTTTTTGCCATGCGTGCCATTTTGTTTTGATGATAGACCATATGCTCATATGCCCATTATAACACGCGGCGCTTTACTTGTAAAGCGATCGTGTAGAAAAAACGAGAAAATCATGTAAAACCCTTGCTTTTTTATGAGGAATTTGTTACAATAATAACGATGATATTTTTGAAAAGAGGTGTAATTATGACCTATCAACAAGCAAAACAATTATTGACGGAAAAGGGGCAAATGCAACTTTTGCGCTATTACGACGAATTAGACGATGCGGGCAAAGCAAAATTACTGGATGCGATCGCGGATTTGAAATGGGATTTTGAAGACGCGCTTTCAAATCCTGTAGACATGAGCGATAAAGGCCGCGATATTCGTCCCATCGACGGGTTGCGTTTATCGGATATCGAAAAGAGAAAACAAGAATTTGAAGCCATCGGCGTGCAAGCGATTCGCGAAGGCAAAGTGGCGGCGGTGCTGCTCGCGGGCGGTATGGGTACGCGTTTGGGTGCGGATGGCCCGAAGGGCGTGTACGACATCGGTTTGACCAAGCCCTTGTACATCTTTCAGCAACAAATGAGAAATTTGCAAGAAGTCAATGAAAAATGCGGCGTGTTCGTTCCTCTCTATATCATGACGAGCGATAAAAACCACGAACAAACGACGGCGTTTTGGAAGGAACACGGTTATTTCGGCTATAATGAAAAGGACGTGCATTTCTTTAAACAAGACATGGCGCCGGCGGTCGATTTTGACGGTAAAATCTTGCTGGAAACGAAAGATATGCCCGCGTTGTCACCCAACGGCAACGGCGGTTGGTTCTTATCCTTGCAACGCGCGGGTTTGACGGAAGACTTGCATGCGCGCGGTGTGGAATGGCTGAATATCTACGCCGTAGACAACGTATTGCAACGCATTGCCGACCCCGTATTCGTCGGCGCGACGATCGACAGTGGCGCGCATTGCGGTGCAAAAGTCGTTTGCAAAAACGATCCCTACGAAAAGGTGGGTGTTTTGTGTAAAGACGGCGATACGCCCGACATCGTCGAATATTACGAGCTGACCGATTCGATGGCAAATCAAAAGGACGAACAGGGCCGTTTGGCGTATTCGTTCGGCGTAATTATGAACTATTTGTTCCGTTTGAGCAAGCTGGAAGAAATTGCGGACAAAAAGATTCCCGTACACGTAGTTGAAAAGAAAATTGAATGTGTATGCGAGGACGGCGTGACGAGAAAGCCGGAAAAGGAAAACGGGAAGAAATTCGAGGCACTTGCCGTCGATTTGATTAAACTGATGGGCAGCGTGTTGCCGTTCGAGGTGGTACGCGAAAAAGAATTTGCGCCTATTAAAAATAAGACGGGCGTGGATAGCGTAGAGTCTGCGCGTGCTTTGTTAATACAAAATGGGGTGGAATTATAATGGCAACGGATTTAGAAAATAACGAAAAGTTACAGCGTTTTATCGAGCTTTTGGCAACCTTAAACGGTCAAATTGTTTCCCTTTTGAAAACGGGCGATGCGGCTTTGCTGGTGCAAATGAGGTTGCAGCATCTTCACTGGTTGGCATTGGCAAGTGTGTACGCCTAACAGCCGATAGTTACATTCACGCCCAAAGCGCAGATTGGAGGAATGAGCGTATCGGCAGTTATTATTGCTTCTCGGTGTGGATTTATGCTGAGGAGATAGGCATTGTACGCTTCTATCAAGATGAACACCTGATTGGCGATATTGTCATAGACCAGGCGGAGCGATGGCTGCGACATAAGGTATCATTCCCGGTACGCCAATCCGATGCACCTAATATGAGCCTTGGCATATCGTCAGAGGTGCCACTTATCGTTACTGCTCCACAGTTGGAGGCAGGCAAGCAGCCGACACCTTATCAGGCAACAGATGGTACACTTAACTATACCGAGGAGTATGGTGCATGGTTTAACCGGGGCGGCGTGGGTGGCACGATGCAAAACCCGCTACTCAGGTTTAACGATGACGGCTCAATATCCTCGCGCGATGGCTCTTTTGTTATCAATCAGGATGGTACGGGACACTTTGCATCGGGGCGATTCAAGTGGTCAAAGGACACCATTGAGTTGCGTGATGTAACCATCCGCTGGGAAGACCTCGATGAGGAGGCGCAGGAACAACT
>JAZOLF010000083.1:0-2104 GCA_045652785.1 Candidatus Scatosoma sp.
ATTGCTACTGTTAAAATGATTGTTTCTTCTTCTGTTGCCGCATCAAGAGGGACACACGACTCCTATGCCTCACACTATTCGGGGAATATGTATGTGGTTTTATCCTACAACGACTTTACCGCTTTTTGCGATTGGAATAATCCCTATTCTAAAAAAATTTGAGGCAAATTATGATACAAGACTTACACGCTCACACTTACTATTCCTTTTGCTGTAACGACCGCCCCGAAACGGTGATTGAAACGGCGATTGCAAACGGCATACAACAGCTTGGCATCTGCGACCATAACTACGGCGTGGGTTGTGCAAGAACGGATTTTTGTTGGGATAAGGGTACGAAATTAGACGCCGACTACGGTAAAACGCTTATCCGTTATTACGACCACATGAAACTGTTAAAGGAAAAATACGCAAAGCGTATCAAAATTCTTTGCGGAATTGAGGTTTGCACCCTGCAAGGCAAGGACAACTACGCCCTGCCCCACACCGCGGATGTTTCCTTTTTCGATTTCGCGTTAGTCGAAAATCTTGACGACCCCACCTCGATTACGGGCGGCGACATCTTTGCTTTTGCAAAGCGTTGCGGTTGCCCCGTGGGGATTGCGCATACGGATATGTTCGCGTTTATCCGTTCCATCGGCGAAGAACCCAACCGCTATTTCCGTAAAATGGCGGAACATGGTATCTTTTGGGAACTCAACGTGAATTACGACAGCCTGCACTCCTTTAAGACGCACGATTACGTGACGGAATTTTTCAAAAACAAGGAACAGCAAAATATCGTAAAACGCTCGGGCGTGAAGCTTTCCGTCGGCTTCGACGGGCATATCGCCAAGGAATACAAAGCGCAAAAAGTGAAGACGGCAAACACGCTCATCAAAGCCATGGGTATCCCCTTGGCGTTTGAAAGCAGGTAATTTAGAGGGCTTATATGCACATTTACGAAGGGAAAGAAAACTACATATTCGTTAGCTACGCGCATAAGGACAACGAAATCGTTTTGCCCATCATCAACGCCTTAACCAAGGCAAATTTCCGCGTGTGGTACGACGCAGGTATCGAGGCAGGTACGGAGTGGCCCGAGAACGTTGCGGAGCATTTATGCAACAGCAATCTCGTCCTTATCTTTTTGTCGCAAAACGCATTAGATTCTCAAAACTGCGTCCGTGAAATTCATTTCGCAATCGCCGAAAGAAAGACTATCCTCGTGATCTATCTTGAAGAATTAAAGCTGTCGGTAGGTATGCGTATGCAGCTTGGTCTTTTGCAGGCAATGTTTTATACACGGCACGAAAGCAAGGAAAAATTCATCGAAACGCTTCTCACAACGAAAATGTTAGAGCCTTGTAAAAAGCCCGAAGAAAAAAGAAAAACTTCCCGCACAAGCGCAAAACAAGCGAGTAAGGTAGAAGAACCTATTGCCCTCAAAAGGCAAATGAAACGGCTTTTGGCGGAACAACAAGAACGCAACGAGCAATCGAGCGCGCCCCACTTCGTAGAAGAAGATGAGCCCTCTACGTCCAAGACTTCGCCCAAGCCCCGCTTAACAAAGCCGTATGCCCCTTTCCCGGCGCATTTGTTAAATTACAACTTCCCGCAACCTATCGTTGACGAGGAACACATAGAAGAAACCAAACAAACCCTTCTCTCCGTTTTTGAAGAGTTCCGCATTAAGAATGTAATTTTTCACTCGGTAACCTTTGGACCTACCGTTACCAGCTATTTCTTCATGTTACCCCAAGGCGCTTCTATAAAAAAAGTTTATTCCTTAGACGCGAACTTTTCGATTGCTTTACGCTCCTACGGTATCAACATTCGCCCCGATTATGATAAACAAAGTGTCTGCATAGAAGTTCCCAACATACAACGGCAATTCCCTTCTTTGGGGTGCATGCTGGTAGACGATTCCTTTGCAAATGCCGATTCCACCCGTCTTACGTTTGCGATGGGTATGGACATGCAAAACAAAAAGGTTTACGGCGATATTAACAAAATGGTACACCTGCTTGTGGCAGGTTCGTCTGGGTCTGGCAAAAGCATCTTCTTACAGTCGTTGATACTTAGCCTGCTGTACAAATATTCCCCCGAAGAGTTAAACCTTATC
>JAZOLF010000084.1:0-9241 GCA_045652785.1 Candidatus Scatosoma sp.
CCGCTAATCAAGGTGAGTACGACGCTGACAATCACCATCGTAATCCCTTGCCCTAAGGGCAACGCCGCCAAACCGTTGATCCCCGTAAGCGCGTTCAAAATCAGGTTAATCGGCAAGGACAGCGCATAGGTTATCCCCACGCCGAACGCCCCTGCGCACAGCCCGATCAAGAACGTTTCCGCATTGAACAGGCGGCGGATATCTTTCTTTCTTGCCCCGAGCGAGCGGAGTACACCGATTTCTTTCGTACGTTCGACAACCGAAACGTAGGTGATTACCCCGATCATTACGGACGAAACCACCAAAGAGATTGCGGTGAACGCCACCAAAACGTAGGTGACGGCATCCAGCATCCCACGAACCAAAGTCATCAGCACCGCTACGGTGTCCGTGTACTGGATTTGTTCAGATTCGCTATCCGCCTTGATTTCGTCATTCCAGCGATTTAAATGGGCGGTGACAGCGTCTTTATGATCAAAGTCCTTGACGTAAATGCTGATAGCATTTGGCATCAATTCCGCGCCCATATCACGCAACGTAACGTCTTCAAAGGTGTAGCGGATTTTTGAGTAATCTCCCGAACTCATCGCGTCGATCATACTTGCAAAATCCAGTGAATAGATTTGCTTATTTTCCCCATCCGCCGCAACTTTCGAGGCGCGGCTGTCGGACAAATACTGTTCGGTGAAACCAGGCATATAGGCAAGGCCGCTGGAAAGCGAGCCGTACTTCGTTTCTTCTTTCGCACGCAAGATACAGCCGATTTTGATTTCCGTACCCATGCTTTCATCGAAGGTCAAGTTTGCCTTCGGGTTATAAGCGCCCGTCTTTTGCCAAACTTTCTGCCCGCCCATCGACGGCATCGCCGCTTCGTAGTAGATTGCATCGTTCGGGTAGTAAACGTACTTATGTTCGAGCAAACGTTCATGGGGGATATAGGTCAACTCATCACCGCTGCCAGCCAAGTCCTTTTTGAAAAGTTCCAAAACTTCGTCCATCGACAAAAGCCCGAGTTGCGCCATCACAAGGTCGGTCATACCGCCGTCGTTGTTCAATACAAGCACCATTTCGTCCTTGCTGGACGCGTCGGGGTATTCCCCAGCCACTACGTCGTATTGCGACAGAATATAATCTTGGTTGTTCGGCATTTCGTAGGTCACGCTAGTCACCGAACCAAACATCATCGAGAAGGATTGATACTCCCCGCTATCTTCCGAATTGTCCAGTTGCCCTTTATACATCGAGATCAAAGTATTCAAGGACATCGCATATTCGTAGGAAGGTTCAACATCCCCTTCTTCGGGGGTAGAAACCTTGAAATTCAAGGTTTGGAATAAGTTGTTCCCGATATCCCCGCCGTAAGAGAGTTGCTTTGCGTAGTAATGGTCGGAATCCATTTCGTCCAAGTAATCCAGGTATTCTTGCGTGATTACGTTTGTGGACATCATATTGTTCGCAAGTTTCGTCAAGAAGGAATTGACGTAGATGCTGTCGTGGAGTTTGGACAAATCCACCTTTGCATCCCCGCCTTGCATAGATTGCATGATGCTTGCATAATCGAGCGTCGTTTCAGTAATCGTCAAGGGGTATGCGGAAAGCATATCCTTTTCGGTGTTGGCAATATAGGTGGTAAAACCGCCGCGCAACGCAAGCACCAACGACACGCCGATAATACCGATACTCCCCGCGATGCTGGTGATTGCAGTACGGCCTTTCTTTGCAACCAAGTTTCTGCCGCTTAAACCCAGCGCCGTACGATGGGACATGGACGCCTTTTCCGCGCCCGTATCTTGGCTGCGCTTTGCCGCAAGCCAAGCCGCAAGTTGTTCCTTCGTGCGCCCCATGCGTTGCATTTTTTCTTCCAAACCTTTGCGTTCCGCGGCGCTGTCGTAAGGGTTGGTATCCGATACCACCAAACCGTCAGACAAGCGCACGATACGGGAAGAATACTGTTCCGCAAGTTCGGGGTTATGGGTGACCATAATCACCAAGCGTTCGCCCGCAATTTCGCGGATGAGTTCCATAATTTGCACACTCGTTTCGGTGTCAAGCGCCCCCGTCGGTTCGTCCGCGAGCAAAATTTCAGGATTATTGACAAGCGCACGCGCGATCGCAACACGTTGCATCTGCCCACCCGAAAGTTGGTTGGGGCGTTTTTTGATTTCCTTTTCCAAGCCCACCTTTTTCAAGGCTTCCTTTGCCCGCTTTTTGCGTTCCGCTTTGGATACGCCCGCAATCGTCAAAGCGAGTTCTACGTTCCCTAAAACAGTCTGGTGTGGAATGAGATTGTAAGACTGGAATACAAACCCGATACGATGGTTTCTATATACGTCCCAGTCCTTATCCTTATAATCTTTGGTGGATTTACCGCCGATCACCAGGTCGCCCGCCGTATAGCGATCCAACCCGCCGATGATATTCAACAGCGTCGTCTTCCCGCAACCGCTTGCACCCAAGATGGAGACAAACTCGTTCGCGCGGAATTCAAGCGACACCCCACGCAAAGCGTGGACGACGTTTGCGCCCGTTGCATAATCCTTTTTGATGTTTTTCAGCGTTAACATACGCTATGTTCTCCTTTTTTTCTATCTTTCTTCTCTCTCTTTTTACCCTGCCATTACGCTTTCTGTTCTTGGCTTGCTTTTGCTTTTGCACAATCTTGGCAAGCGTTGCCTACCGCCGCGTAAAACTCGTCCACCAAACCAAACATTTTATCCATCTTCGATGCACCCATGTATGCAACTACCTTGCCGACAAAATCGGTATAAACGTTGATAATCGCTTCGTATGTAACCGCGCTCTTTTCCGTCAATTCAACGTAGGCAATCTTTCTATCCACCGCATCGGGTACACGGCGCACCACGCCATCCGATTCCAACTTCGCAATGATTTGCGAAACCGCAGAACGGGTGATACCAAGACGGGATGCAAGTTGGGTAGAGATCACTCTTTCCCCTTTGTCCGTAGAATAGACGATTTCGTTCATCAAACGAACTTCGGTATTTCTGTATTTTTCGTGGCGGGGCGCATTGACCGTCGTTTCAAGGTCGCGAAACATCGCAAAAAGTTTACGCAAATACTCCTTATTTTCTTCCGCCGTCGTCACAGGCTTGGGAATTCTTCTTTTCTTTTCCATATTATACTTACTCCTTTGTGCGTCAAAAAATGTTGAATACATTTACAATATCTATTTGCTGTTATACTATACAAATTTTTTACTTTTTTGTCAAGTAGTAAACGATATTTCCCTACAATTTTCACTTTATTTTCATATTTTGCACACACAAGAGAAAAAATCTTACGCCTTTTTTTCTTTTTTTATAAAATGCACTTGCATTTAGGGAAGAAAAATGATACAATAACAACGGTTGCAGGCGCTTTTGCCCTGCCCCAAAATTATTTGGAGTTATACGTCTCACTATGATCAACGGTTTGAAAAACTTTTTGAAAACGTCTTACACCGCCTATCACGCGGTCGATAACGCAAAAGCCATCCTTTCGGACAACGGGTTCACCGCCCTGCACGAAGGGGAAGACTGGGCGATTGAAGAAGGCGGAAAATACTATATCGAACGCAACGGCTGTGCGCTGATTGCTTTCACCGTAGGAAACCTTGACCAGTTTTCCTTTAAGGTAGCGGCGGCGCACGTTGATTCCCCTGCGCTCAAAATCAAAGAAAGCCCCGTCATGGAAACGGGCCCCTATGAAAAACTCAACGTCGAAACGTACGGCGGCGGGATTTGGTACTCCTTCTTGGATTGCCCCTTGAAAGTGGCAGGCCGCGTCATCGTGGACGATAACGGCGTGTTGAAAAGCAAAAACGTCGCGTCCGACTACTGCTTGACCATTCCGTCTTTGGCGATCCACCAAAACCGCGGCGTGAACGACGGATTCTCCATCAATGCACAAACCGACCTTTTGCCCCTGCTTTCGGCAAGCGGCTTTGGCAAAGAATGGCTGGATAGAATCACGAATGAAACGGTGGTTTCCAGAGAGTTGTTTTTAACCAACGCAACCGACCCCTACACCTTTGGTGTAGAAGACGAGTTTTTGGCAAGCCCCCGCATCGACGATTTGTCGGGCGTGTACGCTATTTTGCAGGCGCTTATTGCCCACTCTACGCAAAGCAACGGTATTTGCATCGGCGCATTCTTCGACAACGAAGAAATCGGTAGCCACACAGCACAAGGCGCAGCAGGCGACTTCTTGGAAAACACACTTCGCCGCATCACCTACACCTTGAAACTGGACGAAAACGAACTGTATAAAGGGTTGGCAAGCAGTATGCTTATCTCTGTCGATAACGGGCACGGCTTGCACCCCAACCACCCCGAAACGACCGACCCCACCAACAAGGCGGTACTCGGCGGCGGCGTTGTCATCAAGCACCACGCAGGCAAGGCTTACACCACCGATGCGTTTACGGCGGCAATCATGCAAACGATTTGCAACCGCGCAGGGGTGAAGAGCCAAAACTTCTTCAACCGTTCGGACGTTCGCAGCGGCTCTACGCTGGGCGTTTTGGCGCAATCGCGTATGAGTATGCCCGCCGTAGATATCGGCTTGGCGCAACTGGCGATGCACTCCGCTTGCGAAACCTTTGCGATTGCGGACTACGAAGAGTTGCAAACCGCCCTTACGGCGTTCTTCTCGTCGAATATTTCTATAAGCGGCAACGAAACGGTTATCGACTAACCGCCCCAACAAACCAACAAAAAAGCACGGAACAATCCGTGCTTTTTCTTTTTAATCCGCCGCAAGCAACTCCACAGCCAAAAAAACGCCGTACAACGCAAGGTTGTACGGCGCAATTTGTTGGTATTTTTGTTTACTTAATGAATGCGCAGAACGCACGATATACTTCGTACACGTCCGCTTTGGAAACGACTTCGTAAGGCGCGTGCATGGAGTTTTCGGGAACGCCGTTATCTACGGTATCAATGTTCATATTTGCGATGAATTTCGCAACCGTACCGCCGCCGCCAATGTCAACTGCACCCAGTTCGCCCGTTTGCCAAATAACGCCGTTATCGTCGAAAATTTTACGAACTTCGCCAACGAATTCCGCGCTTGCATCGGAAGAGCCGCTCTTACCGCGTGCGCCCGTGAACTTCGTCAAGCCTGCGCCGCAGGAAATATAGGTTGCGTTCAACGGTTCAAGCACCGAAGGGAAGTTGGGATCAAACCCAGCGTTTACGTCCGCGGATAAGCACTTCGAGTGCGCTCTCACCGCCGCCGAAGAAACCCCGAAACTTTCCGCAATCGCGTTAATCATGTCGGTAAAAATTGCACATTGCATACCCGATACGCCGTCGCTGCCCACTTCTTCCTTGTCGGCAAGCACAACCATCACCGTCTTATCCGATTCGGTATCGAACAATGCGGTGTATGCAGGGTAAGAACATACTCTATCATCGTGGCCGTAAGCCGCGATTAAGCCACGGTCAAAGCCCAAATCACGCGCCTTGAATGCAGGCACAAGGGAAAGTTCCGCGCTCAGGAAATCCGCTTCCACCATGCCGTACTTCGCGTTCAAGATTTGGAGCAAGTTTTCTTTTACCGTCTTGTCCTTTTCGTCCTTTGCCGCAACGTAGGGAACGTTGCCAAGCCAAATGTTCAAATCTTCGCCGCCAAGACCTTCGCCAAGCGGTTTCGCGTTTTGCTTTGCCGCCAAGTGGGGCAACAAATCGCTAATATAGAAGATAGGATCGTTTTCGTCTTCACCGATAGCAACTTCGATCACTTCGCCGTTCTTCTTCACAACCGCACCGTGCAAAGCAAGGGGGATTGCCGCCCATTGATACTTGCGGATACCGCCGTAATAATGGGTCTTCGCGAATGCGATACCGTTCGATTCATACAAAGGCACTTGTTTCAAGTCAATACGGGGGCTGTCGATGTGAGATGCCAAGATACGGATACCGCACTTTGCAACGTCTTCGCTGCCCACCTTGATAAGGTACAAGTTCTTGCCGCGGTTGTTGTAATACACCTTGTCGCCGGGTTGCAATTTTTGCCCGAACTCATAAGGCTTGTAGCCAGCCGCAATCGCCGCTTTTACTGCGTAAGCGCACGCTTCGCGTTCGGTTTTACCTGCATCCAAGAATGCCGCATAGCCTTTCGCGTAGTCATAAATCGCTTGCATTTTTGCTTCGTCCGCTACTTCATAGACGTTCGTTCTTTTATAGGAAAGTTCACTCATAATCTTTCTCCTTTGTTTTTTATTTATTTAAAAATCCCAGGGTTTATTCCCGCAACGTTAGTGCAAGAAACCCTTGATGATTTGTTCTTCCGCTTCTTTTTCGGTGAGCCCAAGCGTCATCAATTTGATGAGTTGTTCCCCCGCAATCTTCCCGATTGCCGCTTCGTGGACGAGTTCCGCATCGACGTGATTTGCCGTCAAGCCAGGCGCAGCCGACACTTTCGCATCGTCCATAATAATAGCGTCGCATTCGGTATGCCCGTAGCAAGGGGCATTGCCGTTCATCGTCGAAACGAAATTTTGACGGGACTTACCCGCCGCAACCGAACGGGACATAATATCCGCGCTGCAACCTTCACCATTCATTTCCACCACGAAATCAGTATCCGCCGTCTGTATGCCGTGTGTGTAGAGTTTTTCTTTCACCACGAAGTTCGCGCCAGCCGCCAGCGTTGCCGAAGTTTTACGGTTGGTGCTGTCGATCCCCTTGATTTGGGTGCTTTCCATCGTCATACGCGCGCCTTCGGCAAGATGTACAACTGTTTCAGGGTTCATTACGTTCTTCCCCATTCCGTCGCCGCCGCCGTAGTGTTTTTCGACGTACTTGACTTTCGCATTCTTCCCCACGTGGAAAGTGTGCACCCCGTCGTGGCGAGAAGTGAGTTCCACGCCGCCGCAGTTGTGGATACCGCAGCCTGCTACAATCACAACGTCCGCATCCGCGCCGATGTAAAAATCGTTATAAACACATTCCTGCAAGCCCGCTTTGGATATGATTACAGGGATATGCAAACTTTCGTTTTTCGTGCCCGGCTTGATGAAAATATCAATGCCGTCTTTGCCGTCCGTCTTGGGGATGATTTCAATGTTCTCCGTCGAGTTTCTACCCGCCAAACCGCTGTTTGTACGAATGTTATACGCACCTTCGGGGATGCCGTGCAAATCGGCGATTTGCATTAATAAATCTTTCTCAATCGCGTCCATGGTACCCCCCTTTTATAATTTATCGGTCAAAACTTGGCAGGTGGGCGCACGCAAAAGCGCAGGCAAAATATCTTCGCGTTTGCCCTGCTTGTCCACTTTACCGTTCGCGATTACCACCACTTTGTCCGCGATGTTCAAAATGCGTTCTTGGTGGGAGATAATCAGGATATTGCCCTTCGTCTTTTCGTACATTTTTTCAAAAACGGCAATTAGGTTGCTAAAACTCCAAAGGTCGATGCCCGCTTCGGGTTCGTCGAATACCGAAAGGGAAGTACCGCGCGCCAGCACGGTAGCAATTTCGATACGTTTGAGTTCCCCGCCCGACAGCGACGCGTTGATTTCACGGTCGATATAATCCCTTGCGCAAAGCCCCACTTCAGAAAGGTAGGCACAGGCGTCCGAAACTTTCGTTTCCTTGCCCGCCGCAAGCGAGATCAGGTCGCGGACGGTAATCCCCTTGAAACGAACGGGTTGTTGAAAAGCGTAGGAAATCCCCTTGTTCGCCCGTTCGGTGATCGACAAATCGGTGATGTCTTCCCCGTCCAAATAGATTTTACCGCTCGTGGGTTTGATAATGCCTGCAATCACTTTTGCAAGCGTAGATTTACCGCCGCCGTTCGGACCCGTAAACGCAACGAAACGTTCGTCCAACGTCAAACTGACGTCGTCCAAAATCGTCTTTTCGCCACGTTCGTCCGATACGCGGTAGGTAATGTTCTTTAATTCTAACATAGCCATTCCAACTTCTTGTATTTTTACAAAATTTTCAGTAGTGCGCCACGGTCTTTCAACCATTTGCGCTTGGTTTGATAATCGGGCAATACGCTTTCCACCGCCGCCCAAAACGCCCCGCTGTGGTCGTGATGCAACACGTGACAAAGTTCGTGCACAATCACGTAGTCGATCACTTCCTTAGGCGCATACAAAAGCCGATAGGAAAAACGGAGTTCGTTCTTCCCTGAGCAACTTCCCCAGCGTGTCGTTGCCGACGATACGGAAACGCTTTTGTAAACGATCCCCATTTCTTCCGCGCGCGCCGCTGTCGCTTGCGTGAAGATACGCTTTGCGTTTTCTTTCAAAAACCGCACCAGCCGTTTTTCCGTTTTTTCTTTCGGTACAAACAGCCGTTTTCCGTCCGTATCCAAGCGCACCCGCGCCCCATCGCACAGGCAAACAAGGTAAGGTTCGCCTAAGAGCAAAAGGGAATATCCATCCAAACTTTTGTCGGGTAAACGGATACCTGCCCCGCTAATTCTTTGTTTGTGTTTCAAAATCCACCCTTCTTTTTCCGCAAGAAAGGCGGCGATTTTTTCTTCCGAATAGCGCAAGGGCGCGCGAACAATCACTTGCCCCAAACTGTCAATGGAAACGGACAGCGTTTTGCGCTTTGAGCGAACCACTCTATCGGGAAAAATTGCCATACTCTAAGCCCCCGAAAGGTGTTATACTTCGTAGCCCTTAGGGTTGCCGCTTTGCCACTTCCATTGTGACGCGCACATCTCTTCGATGCCGTACTTTGCGACCCAGCCAAGTTCCTTTTCCGCCTTATCGGGGCAAGCATAACAAGCCGCAATATCACCAGGACGGCGTTCACAAATCTTATAAGGCAAAGTTTTTCCACAAGCCTTTTCAAAGGCGTGGATCATATCCAAAACGCTGTATCCGTGTCCCGTACCCAGATTGTAGATATGTACGCCCGAATCGTTTACTTTTTCGATCGCCGCAATGTGTCCGTTCGCAAGATCGACTACGTGGATGTAATCGCGTACGCCCGTACCGTCGGGGGTGTCGTAATCGTTCCCAAAGACGTTAATACATTGTAATTTCCCGCTTGCAACCTGCGCCACGTACGGCATCAAGTTGTTAGGGATCCCTTTCGGGTCTTCGCCGATCAAACCGCTTTCGTGGCTGCCTACGGGGTTAAAGTAGCGAAGAAGAATAATCGTCCACTCGTTGTCCGCTTTCCAAACGTCCGTCATAATGTTTTCCATCATGAGTTTCGTCGCCCCGTAAGGGTTGGTTGTTGACAAGTGGCAATTTTCGTCCAACGGCAAT
>JAZOLF010000085.1:0-2040 GCA_045652785.1 Candidatus Scatosoma sp.
ATGGCTACGACCCGACTTAAATCAAGGAAGACGCGGCGGAAATTATCAACCGCGCGAAGAAGGAGGGGCGGCGAGTCATCGCCGTGGGGACGACTTCCGTTCGAACGCTGGAGAGCGTTGCGGACGAGAACGGCTGTGTGAAGGCGTGCAGCGGGAATACGGAAATTTTCCTTTACCCCCCTTATAAAATGAAATGCGTGGACGCCTTAATCACCAACTTCCACCTGCCTGAAAGTACCTTGATTATGCTCGTTGCTTGTTTGACGGGCAGAGAGGAAATTTTGGACGTGTATAAGTATGCGGTGGAAGGGGAATATCGCTTTTTCAGCTTCGGCGATGCTTGTTTGATTTTATAACGCTTCGCATTTCGGCGTTGCGGCTCGGTCACGTACGTTGGGTACGCTCCCTTGCCGCGCCTGGAACTGCTTGGTTCTAAAACCAACCACTCCACACGAACGGGACTTGAAAAGCGGTCGCGTTTCGCGGTGCAATACTACGCAAAGGCTTATAGTGCAAAAAAACACAAAAAAGGTAAAGAATATGAACACTTACGCAAAGTATCATCAATCGGAAGAAGATTATTTGGAAAGTATTTTATTGATCTCGCAACGCCAACCTGTGGTGCATCGTATCGATGTGGCGCGCGATCTTGGCGTAACGGGTGCGGCGGTCAACAAAGCGGTGAAAATCCTTTTGGAAAAAGGGTACGTGCAGGAAGAAGGCAAACACCTTATATTGACGCCCGTAGGCGCGGGATACGCGCAAGAAGTGTTTGAAAAGCATTGTTTGATCAAGGAGTTTTTGCTCTCTTTGGGCGTGTCCGAGCAGACTGCCGAAGACGACGCTTGCCATTTGGAACACTTGATTTCCGACGAAACGGTGTCCGCGATGCGCAAAAAGTTGGGGAAATAACGCTCCGTTTTTTGGGTTTTAGAAACGCTTAAAAACAAAAAAACGCTTATTTTCTTGTAAAAAATGCATAAGAAAACACACAGGCAGGATTTTATCCTGCCTTTTTCTTCCAGAAAAATATTAACTTTGGTTCATTTCTTATTGACAAACGCATAAAATAGTGATATAATACTGTCGAAAATTAACCACGGTTAAAAAGTAACCAAACGAGAGAGAAAAAGGAGTAATTTATGCAAAAACTGTTGTCCGAACTCAAGGTGGGCGAAAGTGGAAAAGTCCTTTCGGTAGAAGGGGAAAAGAAAATCCGCCGCCGCTTATTTGACATGGGTGTCACGCCTGGAACGGAAGTATATCTTCGCAAAAAAGCGCCGCTTGGCGATCCGATTGAAATTGCTATTCGCGGTTATGAACTCACCCTTCGCAACGCCGAAGCGGCTTGTATTATGGTCGAAACAAAGGGGAGAAGATAATGGCATTGCGATTTGCGTTGGTAGGCAACCCCAACTGCGGGAAGACGACGTTGTTCAACGCCTTGACGGGCTCGACGGCGCACGTAGGGAACTGGCCTGGGGTGACTGTAGATAAAAAAGAAGGCTTTTATAAAAAAGGGGATACGCCCGTTGAGATTGTCGATTTGCCTGGGATCTATTCCCTGTCGCCGTACACCCCCGAAGAAGTAATTGCCCGCAACTATATTTTGGACGAAAGGCCCGATGGTATCATCAACATCGTGGATGCGACGAACTTGGAACGCAACCTTTACTTAACCACCCAACTGTTGGAAATCGACGTACCCGTGATTATCGCTTTGAACATGAAAGACGTGTTGGAAAAGCGTGGAGAAGACATTGATGAAAAGACGCTGGAACAACGTATCGGCGTTCCCGTAGTGGAAATTTCCGCCCTGAAAGAAACGGGGGTAGACCTGCTGGTGGAGCGTGGCTTGGAAGCGGTGAAAAATCAACGCAAAGGGGAGAGCGTGATTCGCCATTACTCCCTTTGGCACGTGGTGCAAAACGCTGTAATTGCTTTGCAATTAAAAGGGGTATCTTCGCCCGTATTCCACGCGGTAAAGCTGGTGGAAAAGGACGAGTTGGAAATTGCCGACCATCCCGACGAAGCAAAGGC
>JAZOLF010000086.1:0-13509 GCA_045652785.1 Candidatus Scatosoma sp.
CCCCTTGCGAGAACAACTTCATACCAAAGTTTTGAACAGCTTTTGCTTACCAAAGTCTTAAAACGGATACTGCTTTACTCTTATAACCCGATACCATCATATCGTATGCAACCGCTTGCACTTCTTTCGCGTCGCGATAAATGGTTTCCAAACCGTGTTCCGTCCACGTTTCTTCAATGTAGCCGTCGAATTTTACGGTAAAGATTTTATCACTTCTTTGTGTGAGCCACACTTCACCGCCAGGGAGCCACACGTCGGGAAGTTCGGTTTGCCAGCCTTCCACGATTTTTTGCTTAAAAAGCCCGTAATCGTAACGAATGGAAAATCCCATTGCAGGATAATCGCCCGTTGCCAAAGCGTCCATAAAGCAAGCGGCAAGTCTGCCCAAGCCACCATTACCCAGACCAGCATCGGGTTCGAGTTCATACAAATCCGAAAGCGTGAAATCATAATCTTTCAATGCCGCTTCGAAGGGTTCAGCGATACCCAAGTTAAAAATGCTATTCTTTAAGGAACGCCCCATCAAGAATTCCATGCAAAGGTAATACACTTTCTTTGCCTTTGCGGCTTTCGTTTCCAAGTGGAAGTTATGGCGCTTTTCAAGCATAATGTCGCGCACGCTCATAACAACCGCTTTGTAGAGTTGTTCCTTTCTTGCTTCCGAAGGTGCAATACCGAAATAACGGGAAAGCTTCCCTTTAATCAGCGCTTTTGCGTCCTTCTCCGTAAAATTGTTGCTCATATATTTCTCCTAAAAAAGTTGTTAAACAATGCAAAATAGTTTGGCCGTTAAGCCAAAATTTCTTCGTAGAGTTTGATGTATTCCCCTGCCGAGTACGACCAAGAGAAATCGACGGAAAGCGCCTTTTTCATTAATTCTATCCAAGCGGGTTTGTTTTTATACAAATCAATCGCTTCGTGAATCACGTACAGCATATCGTATGGATTGCAGGATGCAAAGGTAAAACCGTTTCCGCCAGCGCCGTAAGGCTTGATACTATCGTAAAGCCCGCCCGTTTCACGCACTACGGGGATGGTTGCATATCTCGATGCGATCATCTGCGAAAGCCCGCAAGGTTCGCTGATCGAAGGCATTAAGAAGATGTCTGCACCCGAGTAAATCTTTCTCGATAAATCGTTATTAAAGGCGATATTTGCGGAAACTTTGCCTTCGTAACGGAGCGCCAAATCCTTGAAATAGTTTTCGTATTGCGCATCCCCCGTGCCAAGCAGGACGAACTGCAAATCTTCATGCAGGACGTTTTCAATGCCTACTTTCACAAGTTCCAACCCTTTATGGGATACCAAACGAGTAATCATCGCAATAATCGGCACGTCTTTTTCGGGCAAACCGAGCATTTTTTGCAGTTCGCTCTTACAGATCGCCTTACCGCTTAAATCTTCTGCGGAATAGTTTGCGAACAAGGATTTATCCGTTTCGCAATCATAGGACACAACGTCAATACCGTTCAAAATACCCGTCAACTTGCTTTCGTTGCGACGGATAATAGGATCGAGCCCGTGTGCGTATTGCGCTGTTTTGATTTCTTGCGCATACGTCGGGGATACGGTAGAGAAACGTTCACAAAGTTCGATTGCACCTTTCATTAAGTTTAAGCAACCGTTATATTCTAAGTAGTTTGCGTACTGCTTGGGAATGCCGAACAATTCTTCCAGCAAATCCAAGGAATACTTCCCTTGATATTCAATGTTATGGATCGTAAACAATGCCTTGATTTTTTGATATTCAGGCTTTTGGTTGTAGATCGTCTTTAAGTAAATCGCCGCCAACGCAGCCTGCCAGTCGTGACAATGCAAAACGTCGGGATAGAAACCGATGAACGGCAAAATTTCCATAACCGAACGAGAGAAGAACGCAAAGCGTTCACCGTCGTCGTAGTAGCCGTAGCAACCCGGGCGCCTGAAATAATATTCGTTGTCAAGGAAGTAGAAAGTTACTCCGTTTTCAACGCAGGTAAAGATACCGCAATACTGGCTGCGCCAAGCAAGCGGCGTATAGAGATTGCCCATAAAAGAGAGTTTTCTTCTTTGATCGGGCTTGATATCCGAATACAAAGGCAAAACGACGCGCACGACGTAAGCGGGATTTTTCGCCAACGCTTGCGGCAACGAGCCGATAACGTCGGAAAGACCACCCGTTGCAATAAAGGGACGCGCTTCGGACGCCACAATCAAAACTTTGGTTTGACCGCATACCTGCCCTTCCGTTTCATAGATGGGATTGAGCGGTTTTTCTTCCGTTAAAATTTCTACTGCGGATTTGGGAAGATCTTTCTTCACAGCAGCACGCAGAGCACGTTTTTTGGTTTGTTCTTGTTCGGACATAATCTACTCCTAATAAAATCATTTTGCAGCATTTGCCCCGCAAAAAATGCGGAGCAAATGCCGTTTGGGGTTCTTATTTGTTAAAATGTATTAAAGATGCTTGCCCTTTTGAATGATATACGGCAAGGCTTCACAGCCAGACAAGTGGCGCTTGGACGTAATAACAACGTTCTTATCCGTGATAACACAATCAATGGATGCGCCGTCGGAGATCACGCTGTCTTGCATAACGATCGAGTTGCGTACAACCGCACCTTTGCCCACTCTTACACCGCGGAAAAGAATGGAATTTTCTACCGTGCCTTCAATTTCGCAACCATCGGAAATTAAAGAGTTCTTGACTTGCGCCGATTCGCCATACTTGGAAGGCGCGCTGTCGCGAACTTTCGTGTAAATATCACGGCCGCTAAACAATTCGTCGCGAACTTCTTTCTTCAAAAGTTCCATATTGTGCTTGAAATATGCCGAAACCGAGTCAATGCCTGCATAGTAGCCCTGGAAATCATACGAGAAGATGCGCAAGTTCGAAAGTTGTTTCATAATAACGTCTTTGCTGAAACTTCTCGAACCGTGTGCGATGCTGTCGCTAACAAGGTTCAAAAGGAATTTGCGTTCAAAGACCATAATGCCAACGGAAACTACCGCTTCCCCTTTCGTTGCACCGCGATCTACTTTCTTCGCGTCGATGATTCTGCCGCTTTCGTCAGGTTCAACCAAAAGATAATCATGCGTCTTTTCAACCAAACCTTTGCGGGTGACAATCGTAATGTCCGCATTTCTTTCTTCGTGGGATTGAATGATGGCTTTAATGTCGAACTTTGCAACTGCGTCGCAATCGTAAAGTACAACGTACTTTTCATTTCTGCGACCCAAGAAACCCGTCAAGGAACTGATGGCTTCCATTCTCGTATTTGCGTAAACTTCGGAGTTTTCGGAGAAGGGCGGGAGCAAAATCAAACCGCCGTCTTTTCTTGCCAAATCCCAGTCCTTACCGCTACCGATATGGTCGATGAGCGAACGATAGTTGTTGCTTGCGGAAAGACCTACCGTTGTAATGCCGGAGTTTACCATGTTAGAAAGCGCAAAGTCAATGATACGGTATCTACCACCATAAGGGATAGACGCCATCGTTCTTCTGTGTACCAACTCGGGTACGTTTTCTTCGTGAATGTGACTAAAAATTACACCTACTGCCGATGCTGCCATATTTTACCCCCCCTTTATGCCGTAATGTCATTTTCGTGCTTTTGGCCTTCGCTTACGGTCACGCCGTCTGCCACCGTGATACCCCTACCGAGTACAACGATTTCAGCCGAAGGATTCTTCGCAACGCCGATTTTTGCATTCGCGCCAACGGTCACGTTTTCATCAATGATGGAATAAGAGACCGTCGCACCTGCATTGATTACGCTGTTTGCAAGGACAACCGCATCTTTTACGATTGCGCCCTTTTCAACCACAACGTTGCTACCCAAAATCGAGTTTTCAACTACACCGTTGATTTCACAACCAAGCGCGATCATCGAATTCTTTACAACGCCTTCTTCACCGATACATTCGGGGGGTGCTAACGGGTTTCTGGAATGGATTTTCCAGCTCTTATCGCTAACGTCGAACTCAGGCGTTTCACCAAGCAAGTCCATATTTGCTTCCCAAAGGGAAGAAATCGTACCAACGTCTTTCCAGTAGCCTTCAAAACGGTAGGAATACATCTTTTCGCCTGCGTTCAACATTGAAGGAAGTACGTCCTTACCAAAGTCTTTCGAAGAGTTGGGATTCGCTTCGTCTGCTTCCAAATAATCGAACAACTTTTTCGCCGTGAAAATATAGATACCCATGGATGCCAAGGTGCTCTTGGGAATCTTGGGTTTTTCTTCAAATTGATAGATAGATCCGTCGGGATTCGTGTTCAAAATACCGAAACGGGATGCTTCGGACAAAGGAACGTTGATTGCCGCGATCGTGCAGTCAGCGCCCGTTTCTTTGTGCGCTTTGAGCATCGCTGCATAATCCATCTTGTAGATGTGGTCGCCCGAAAGAATCAAAACGTATTCGGGATCGTACATCTTCATAAAATGCATATTTTGGTAAATTGCATTTGCCGTGCCTTCGTACCAGGACGAACGAGTTTTTGCTTGATACGGCGACAAAATATGTACGCCACCAAACGTGCGGTCTAAGTCCCAAGGTTGTCCGTTGCCGATGTATTCGTTCAAAATCAACGGCTGGTACTGCGTGAGTACACCTACGGTGTCAATCCCTGAGTTGATGCAGTTGGAAAGCGGAAAGTCGATAATACGGTACTTTGCGCCAAACGCAACTGCGGGTTTTGCAATGTTCGTGGTCAGCGCGTAAAGACGGCTGCCTTGTCCGCCTGCCAAAAGCATTGCAACGCATTCTTTCTTTCTTTGCATAATGAACCCCCTAATTATTGTTCTTTTATCAAATAAACGCAAGTCAGTTTCGGAAGGTCGAACATAATGGAATGTTCTTTCCCATGACTGTACGTCTTTTTTGTTTTTAATACACGCTTTTTCATCTTCCCTGTACCGCCATAGCGCACGGAATCGGTGTTGAAAAGTACGCGGTAAGTGCCTTGCTCTAATCCAAGCGTATAGCCTTGATAATCTTCACCCGAGAAGTTGAGCAACACGATCGTTTCCCTGCCTTGTCTATCCCTGCGGCGATATGCTAAGAAATTGCGAGACGCATCGTCGGGCGCAAGCCATTCAAAGCCGTCCCAACTGTCTTCTATCTCATAAAGCGCGGGCGTAGATTTGTAGAGTTCGTTCAACTCTCGTACCATAACGCGCAACTTTTGGTGCTTGGGATATTCTTCAAGGAAGAATTCAATCCCTTCTTTGTAGTTCCATTCCTTGAATTGACCGAACTCTGCACCCATAAAGTTGAGTTTCTTACCAGGATGCGACATCATGTATCCAAAGAACATACGGATCCCTGCAAACTGGTCATCGTAATCGCCTGGCATACGCCCGATCAACGAGCGTTTTCCGTGCACCACTTCGTCGTGCGATATGGGCAGAACGTAGTTTTCCGAAAAGGCGTACACAAGCGGGAACGTCAGTTTGTTGTGCTCGTATTGACGATAGAACGGATCGGTTTCCACGTAAGATAATACGTCATTCATCCAACCCATATTCCATTTAAAATTGAAACCTAAGCCCCCTACGCTCGTCGGCTTGGTAATCATCGCCCATGCAGTTGATTCTTCCGCGATCATCAAAGCGTTGGGATACGACGCAAAAACGGCTTCGTTTAAACGGCGCAAAAAGGCGATCGCTTCCAAGTTTTTGTTTTCGCCGTAGATGTTGGGAACCCAGTCGCCAGGTGCTTTATCATAATCCAAATACAGCATAGATGCAACCGCATCGACACGCAGCCCGTCCACGTGATATTTTTCAAAGAAAAACATCGCAGAAGAAATTAAAAACGAAAGAATTTCCTTTCTGCCATAATCAAATCGGCGTGTACCCCAGCCCTTGTGCTCCATACGATCCCATTGACTTGCTTCGTATAAGGGTTCGCCATCGAACTCATATAACCCAAAAGCGTCTTTAGGGAAATGCGCAGGAACCCAGTCCAAAATAACGCCGATCCCTGCAACGTGGAACATATCGACCAAATACATAAAATCTTCGGGCGTTCCAAGCCGCGAAGTAATCGCATAATAGCCGCTAACCTGATACCCCCAAGAGCCGTCGAAAGGATATTCGGTGATGGGCATAAACTCAACGTGCGTATAACCCATATCACGAACATAGGGAACAAGTTCCCTTGCAAGGTCACGGAACGTGTAATAATCGCCGTTTTCCTTGCGCTTCCACGAGAGTAAGTTTACTTCGTAAATATTGACGGGAGAAGTATGAATATTTATATTCTTTCTCCCTGCAAGATATGCCCCGTCGCGCCAACGGTAATTACGCAAAGAATAAACCTTCGACGCGTTGGAAGACGTTGTACCAGGCGTTTCCGCGTGAACGGCAAACGGGTCGGCTTTATAAAGCGTTCTACCGTCGCGGGTTTTGATGCAATATTTATAGCGATCGAAACGTTTTACGTTGGGGATGAAGGCTTCCCAAGATTGATCGTCAATCATCTTTGACATGACGTTTGCATTTTCAGACCAAGCGTTGAAATCCCCTACGACAGAAACGGAAACGGCACGGGGCGCCCATACGCGGAAGACATAACCGTCTGCGCCGTCCTTTTTCAAAGGATGGGAGCCGTAAGTTTCGTACAGTTTAAAGTTTTCTCCGTGGTGAAACAAATGCAACGGCACGTTCGTTTGAAGTTCGTCCATATCATCGCCCCTTTTCGAATTAGCCCTTATTTGCTAAGCAAATTTCACGCTGATACCATTATACAACAAACAAAAAGTTTTTTCAAGGGGAAAACGAAAAAAAGTTTCGCAATTTTTGCAAAAAATTATGGTAAATAAGCAACCCTACTAAATTCGCAAAAATGCTAAAATTGTTTTTTGTGAAACTATATTCGTGAAACAATATTCGACGGATTGATATGTGTCACATAATAATTATGGGTGGTGTAATAATAGTAGTATGTCTTACGTATTTATTATGACAGGCATTATAATTTATAAAAAACACGTAAAAAATGTGTTAAATAATAAAAAAAATACCCCACTGCCACCATGCAAGGCAAAAAATCAGGTTAAGGGAATAGTCGGGTATTTTTGATTATTTAATTGTTTCACGATTATTGTTTCATAGATTAAGAAATGCGCGAAAGTAAGTCTTCGGTTTTTTTATGGAGCAAGCCTATACCAAAATCGTTTTTCAGCAACAAATATTTCGGCGAAGAAAAAAAGCCGTTTTTTTGTGCCAAATCGTAATCAAATTGATTTTGAATACGCGCGATGGCTTCTTCCTTAGAAAGATTGTCGCGATGGCATATCGCATTTATGCGTTCAGAGCGATCGCGCAGGACGACAATTACGTAATCAAATGCAGATTCATACCCGCTTTCAAAAAGCAAAGGAACTTCGGCAAAAACGACTTGCGCGTTTGCACTATCCATTTCAGCGTTTAAATGTTCCATAATACTTGTATGCGAAAGGCGATTAAGTTTCTCTAATGCGCTTTTGTCAGAAAATACAAGCCCGGCAAGTAACTTGCGATCAACTGCCCCGTCTTTTATGCATGACGGGAACAGTGCCGAAAGCGCCGATTGATATTCTTTTGACGGATAGATTGTTTGATAAATTGTATCACAGGAAAATACGGGATAGGCAAGTGATTGCAAATGTGCCGCTACGGACGATTTACCGCTGCCGATGCCGCCTGTGATTGCTACCCTTATTTTTTTCATAAACACCTATTGTTTCACGTTTATTGTTTCATATATACCTTATGTGAAACTTGTTTCGTGAAACTATTTTTTTTATTTTGCGTCAAACCAAGTTTTGCCCACGCCAACTTCGACCGTCAGCGGAACGGACAACGAAACCGCATTTTCCATTTCTTCTTTTAAGATTTTAGAAACAGCATCTTTCTCATCCGTTGGACAGTCAATCATCAGTTCGTCGTGCACTTGCAAAACAAGCCTTGCTTTGTATCCGCCCGCCTTTAATCGACGGGAAACACCAAGCATTGCCAACTTGATGATGTCCGCGCTCGATCCTTGCAACGGCATATTCATCGCCGCGCGCTCACCGAAAGAGCGGACGTTAAAGTTGGAAGATTTCAACTCATTGATAACTCTTCTGCGGCCCAAAAGCGTGACAGTATAGCCCTTTTCTTTCGCCGTAAGAACGTTTTGTTGGATATATGCCTGCACCGAAGAATAGGATGCAAAATAACGGTCGATATATTCCTGCGCCTGTCTTGCGGAAATGCCCAAATCCTTACTCAATCCGAACGCACTAATGCCGTAAATAATGCCAAAATTGACCGCTTTTGCGTTGCGGCGCATCTCTTTCGTCACGTCTTCCAAAGGGATGCCAAATACCTGCGATGCGGTAATTGCGTGGATATCTTTCTCTTCACGATAGGCTTGCACCAACTCCTTGCAATCAGAGAAATGCGCAAGCAAGCGCAACTCGATTTGCGAATAGTCGGCGTCCAACAGGACGTTTCCCGAACTTGCGGCAAACAATTTACGCAACTCACGACCTTCTTCCGTGCGCACGGGAATGTTTTGAAGATTAGGGTTTGCGCTGGAAAGCCGCCCTGTCGTTGTGTTGATTTGGCTATACGTGGTATGCACTTTGCCGTTTTTGATAAGCGGTCTAAACCCTTCTATATAGGTAGAATGGAGTTTTTGTGCCTGACGATAACGTAAAATTAATGGAATAATTTCGTGTTCATCGACGTATTTTTCCAACTCTTCGGCGGTGGTTTTATACGATTTTGTCGTCTTCGCTTTCTTCTGTCCTGCACCGATGCACAACTTTTCAAACAAGATTTTTCCAAGTTGTTGGGTGGAGTTGATATTAAAGACTTCCCCTGCCAACTGATGGATTTTTGCCGTAAGATTTTTTAATTCCTCGGTGTACTTTTGGGAAAGTTCCTGCAAGATCGTTTCATTGACACAAACGCCGTCCGTTTCCATTTCAAAAAGCACCTGCACCAGGGGCAATTCTACATCCGAATACAATTTCTTTTCCTGGTCGGAAAGGGTTGAAAAATAGATTTGATAAAGGCGGTACACACCATAGGCGCGATGTTCCGTCTGCAAGGAATGGTACTGCAAACAATATTCCAGACCATCGCTGTTCGCAAGCCCGTCGGAAAGGCATTTTAAAATGCTTACGTCTTCCAGTTTTGCCGTTGAATGGATACCTGCCCTATACAAATCATGCAAAGTTTCTTTCGCATTATAGGTGATCACCGTGTATTTTTCGTTAAAAATCGCCTGATAAACGGCATTTAATTCATCTTCAAAAAAGCCAACGTCCAGCAGACTTTCGCGGATCGGCAAATAGTATTCAACGCATTCGCTTTCGATTTCCGTTCTGGGCTGGCGCAGGTACACGTACGCGCCGCACGCGGCACGGTCAAACCCGATTTCTTTACCTTTAAAATCAGACAAAATTGCCATAAACTCCGCACAAGACGACACGGTTACTTGGGTGGATGCAGGCTCAATCAAAGCGCTGATTTGCGGCTGTTCGGGCTCTTCTTCCGCATAGATATCCATAGAAAGCAGGCTCTTAAACTCCAGCGCGATAAAACGTTCTTTCAGCGCATACGGGAAGGGCTTTAGCAAAATACAATCCTGTAATTGCACGTCGATCGGCGCACTCGTCAAGATCGTTGCTAAATATTTGGAAAAATAAGCAGTTTCCTTATTCGCAAGCAATTTTTGTTGCAACGCGCCCTTGATTTCGTCGATATGCGCATACACGCCGTCAAGGTCGCCATACGTTTCCAAAAGCCCATACGCGGACTTTTCGCCCACGCCTGCAACGCCAGGAATGTTGTCCGATTTATCCCCCATCAGCGCCTTTAAATCAATGATTTGCGCGGGATTTAAACCGATTTCATCGCGGAAATTATCTGCGGTAAGTTCAAGTAAATCGCTTACGCCACGTTTCGTGTAGCAGACGGTTGTGGTCTTATCTACTAACTGGTAAGAGTCACGATCCCCCGTATAAACAAATGTCGGCAAAGCAAAACGCTTAGCGAGCGTACCGATAATATCGTCCGCTTCGTAGCCCGCTTGTTCGCAAATGCATACCCCCATCGCGCGCAAAACGTCTTTCAAAATGGGCATTTGCACGGCGAGTTCTTGCGGCATCGGTTTGCGCCCTGCCTTATAATCGGAATATTCTTTATGACGGAAAGTCGGCGCATGCAGGTCGAACGCAACGACGGCATGGGTTGGTTTTTTATCGGAGATGATTTTCAGCAATAATTTGATAAAACCAAAAACACCGTTGGTCGGCGTTCCGTCTTTTGTGGTAAAGACAGGCGTTGCGTAAAATGCACGATTTAACAAACTATTCCCGTCGATCAATATCAATTTTTCCATTTTTGTTCCTAACCTGTTGTTTTAGTATTCCCCTTTTTAAAAAAAATAAAAAAAGAAAAAATATTTTTGAAATTTGTGTGTAAAATGCTTGCTTTTTTTTCGGCAATTATATATAATGTAAAAGCTGTGAACGACGCCGAAGTGGTGGAATGGCAGACGCGACGGACTCAAAATCCGTTGGTAGCGATACCGTGTGGGTTCAAGTCCCACCTTCGGCACCAGAACGACTAAGACAAATGTCTTGGTCGTTTTTCTTTTTGTATGCCCCGTGGAACGGGGCTTTTTCTATACTTAAACGAGCTCTACTTTGCCGTCCAAAATTCGGTAAACCTTATTCGCAAGCGCGAGCGCAGCAGGACGATGAGTGACCATAATACAGGTCTTACCCGAAAGATTTTGAATTGCGGAAAGAAGTTTGCCTTCCGTTTCGCTATCCAACGCGCTGGTGGCTTCGTCCAAAAGCATCACAGGACGACCCGAAAGCAAGGCTCTTGCGATCGCAAGGCGCTGTTGCTGACCTTCGGAAAGCCCTGCACCACGCTCGGTTAAAAGGGTATCAATGCCGTTCGGAAGTTCGTAAACAAACTCGGCCTGCGCAACAGTCAATGCCTTGCAAATGTCTTCGTCCGTTTCCGTACCTTTTGCAAAGAAAAGCAAGTTCTCCTTAATCGTGCCCGAAAACAAGAAATTTCCTTGTGGAACGTATGCAAACAAGTCATCAGGTTTCGCAATATAGCCATATTTTTCGCCGTTTGCAGCCAAATAAAGTTCACCATTCGTCGGCGGATACACGCCTAAAAGCAACTTAAATAAGGTACTTTTGCCGCTACCAGAGTTGCCGATAATACAAACAGTTTCTCCTTTCGACACGGACATGGTCACATCGGTTAAGACTTTTTCTCTGCCATAGTCAAAGGAAACTTCGCTAAAACCAAACCCGACAACTTCGTCAGATGCAAGTGTTTTAACGTCAGCCGTTTTTTCAGCAGCAAAAGACGTAATTTCATCCAAGCGTTCCGCACTTGCTTGGCGAGAATAGATGGCAGGAATTACCCCTGAGATCGAAGAAAAAGGATGTTGGAGTTGGTTAAGCAACAAAACAATGGAGAGCATTACGCCGAATTCCATACCGCTCATCAAGCGAATACTGCACCAAATTACAGCAAAAATCAAACCCACATTACTCATTATGTTGATGAGCGCACTCATCACGGTGCGCAGGACGTTGCGTTTCATTCTCGCGCCGTGATAGCCGTCCGAGTAATCGTCTGCCTTTTCCACAACTTTGCTTTCCGCGTTGTAGGCTTTGATGGTAAGCAAAGAGCTGATGCTTTCTTGCATAAAGGAGCGGGATTCGCCGTCGATGCGCATAAAATCTTTGTGATATTGCTTAATTTTCTTTCTAAAAAGCCCCGTCAAACCACCGCCGACGACACCGCAAACGACGTAAATACCCGTAAACAAAGGGTCAAGCGTGCAAAGCGCAACAATCGCACCGACTGCTTGCACCGCCATTCCGACCAAAGTTGCAGGCAAGCCAACAGAGTCAACGACCACTTCCGAAACGTCCGCCGTGATACGGGTTAACAGGTCGCCGCTATGGTAGTTGCCCATCGCCGCATAGTTCGATTGCAAAACTTTGGAAAAAATTTTCGAGCGCTGTTCCGCCGTCATTTTGCTGCGCAACTTTTCCGTCGAATAGTTATAAAAAACGGTCGTGAAAATTTTGAGAACCAAAATCGCCAACAAAATTGCCGAAACAGCCCAAATGATGTCCAACTGCTTATTTTCCGCCGCCGTCACCAAATATCGAATGATATACGCAAACACCAACGATGCAAGCGTTGCAAGCACGGATAGAATGGTGACAAAAGCAATAGACGCCCGATAAGGGCGCAGTTCACGCTTTAACCAAACTTTTCCCTTTTCAGACGCCTTGTTTTTCTTCATGGATTTCCCCTTTTGATGCCAAAGATTTTCAATACTCGTTTTACGATGGCTTTGCTATACGCCCACAGCCGTACAAAAAAACGGCGAATCGGGTACGTTTTTACCCGTCTTTGCGCGTATTTTAAATATTTTTTATCCGTACAATAAAAGTGCTCGTCCCTACGGAAGAACTCCGTTAAAACGCCAAATACGGCGCTTTCGGGGACGTTTTCGTCGCTATAACAGTTATCGCCGCGTATAATGTAGCCGCTTTCCGTCGGGCGTAAAACCCGATGTAAAACGTAGGCATCGCCGCGATGGTATAACGCAACGTCGAGCGGCTTTAATTTCTCCGTCTTCGCGCATACAACAATCGTATCCCTGCCCTCTTTGAGCATCGGGCGCATACTCACCCCAACCGTCGGACCAGCATAATAGCCCTGCTTGGCGATTACTTCTTCAATTTTTAACTTTTCTTGCGACTGCATATCAATCCGCAATCCCGTTTTGTGTAAGCGTTGCAACAAAACGTTCAACGTCCGCGCGTGCGGTTTCTTCCGCTACTTCGTATTCAGCGGTGAGCGCCGCAACCCCTTCGTCAACAGTATGTTCCGAAGTGTAAAAATCCCAAAGGAATGCACCTGTGACGTTCAAATTGATCATACCGCGGAACTTTTTGCTCATTTCCCCGACGGGAACGGCAACCGTATCATCGCCTACTTTTCTTACAACAAAACCTTTTTTGATCTTCATATTATTTCTCTCCGTTTCTTTTTTCCGCAAACGATTGTCCGACCATTGTTTCAAACGAACAGCGTACCGCATCGTCCGAGATGTCGCAACAAAGGAGCCAAGCAGGTACGGTTTGAATGAGCGTATCTGCAAGTTCAAGCGTCCTTGCCGCCGCTTGCTCTTCCGAAGGAATGAGTATCTGCATAAACAATCTGGACGCGGTTTCCGAAAGGGTCAACCGACGAATGGAATTTTCCTTTGACTGTTGCAAAAAACACAAGCCTTTCAATGGCGCTTGCGTATTTTCACCACGCCCTTCCTTGCCCATCCAAGGCGTACCGTAGGCGATTACGTCATCATCGCTGATGGACAAAATCGGCTTGTCGCCGTTGACGATTTTTGCGCCGTCTAAATATTTGAGCCAAAGCCCAGTATGGGTGGACTTTCCCGTACCGCTACGGCCTAATAAGGCATAAGCGTTGCCGTCGT
>JAZOLF010000087.1:0-14221 GCA_045652785.1 Candidatus Scatosoma sp.
CTGCCCCCACTATTTTGTGGAAAATCGGCATTTTATAGCGTTTACGCTGCAAGCGTGTCTTCTTTGATTTTCTCAATCTCTTTCGCCGTCAGCACATCTTTTTTCATCAAAGCGTGCGCCACGCCGTCCAAGAAAGCACGGTGTTCGGTCAGCATCTTTTTCGTTTGCTTATACAAGCGTTCCATTTCGGTATGTACGCAAGCATCGCGCCCTGCCAACAACTCGTTGGAGTTCTCGCTCGAAGTGTAATGCCCAAATCCGTGCGAACAAAAATCATCGACAAATCGACCCATAATGCGGAATGCGCGGTTCAAATCGCTACCCGTGCCGGTATCGACTTCGGAAAAGCGGATTTCACTCGCCGCTTTACCTCCGAGCAAGGAAAGCACGCGGTTTTCCATCATCGACGGGCAAACCCAGTACTCGTCGGGTTGATAATAGCTGGTGAAACCGCCGGTATTTCCGCCGTGCGGGCGAACGGAAACGAAGTTCACAGAACCGGGTTCCAACAACTCCGCCATAACGGCGTGGCCTGCTTCGTGGTAGGCAATGCGTTCAAGCACGACAGGCGAATAAGCGTTTTCCGCTTCGGGCGCTTGGTGGATAACACGCAAGCACGCGCTCACGATGTCTTCCATCTCGATTTTTTCTTTGCGCATAAAGCCAGCATACACGCCCGCTTCGTTGATTACGGTTTCGAGTTCCGCACACGACGCGCCGTCGAGCAAACGGGTGACCGTGCGAACATCAACTTCCGCAACGAACTTCTTTTGCTTGATATAGTATTCCACAATCTTTTCTGCGTCTTCGCCGCGGGGTGCGCTCACATGGATACGGCTGTCAAATCGACCCGCACGGAGCAAGGAACGGGGCAGCGCATCTTCGTCGTTGATGGTCGCAAGCACGAACACACCCTTGCCTTTTACCGCATCAATGCACGATTGCACGGTCACAAACTCTTCGCAGTTTCTATGCCGATCGTCGCCGTTCGCATACTTATCCATATCGTCCAAAAAGACGATCGAAGGCGCGTTCTCTGCGGCTTCGTCGAAAGTCTCTTTGATCGAGTTTACAAAATCGCCATCGGGCTTGTCTTTACGGCAAACGAAGGCTTTTCTGCCACTCGCCGCGATAAAGCAAGTCGCCATCGTGGTTTTCCCCACACCGGGATTGCCATGCAAAAGCAAGCCGCTCGGCGTATTTACCCCCAAGTTTCTATACAGGTCTTCGTTGCGCATAATGTCGCAAATGCGCATCATTTCTTTTTTGATAGAGCCATAACCGATAATTTTGTCAAAGTGATTCATGTTTTCCATATCTTTATACCTCACACATTTTTTTTCTTTCAATCCGTACCTGCCTGCCACCAAACCCACTTTTTTACTGCGCCATCGCCCCCAAACGCCGCTCCGTCAACCAGCGTTTTACACTAACCGCCGAGCCGTAAGGAATCGCCAGCCGCTGTTGTACAAGCAGCGTAGTGATATCCACCGCGGGCGTATCTTGGAACGCCTGCAAAGCGCGGACGCGCAAACTGATCGAAAGTTTTTTACGCGGTGCTTTTTCAAGCAGTTTCTCCCCCTGCCCCAAAACATACCGAATCTCTTCGGGCGTTTTGCACACCGCACTAACTTCGTCCAGCGTCGTTTCCGCCGTCATCGTTGCTGCAAATTCTTTCACTTTTTTACGCATTTTTACCCCCTTTTTGACACTTTTTTTGCCATTTTTTTATCGTTTTTTGCTGCTTTTTTGCCACTTTTTTCAATGTTTCTTCTTGTTTTTTTACTCCTTTTTGAATGGTCGTTCTCTCTTCTTAAACACATTTTTTTGCTTTTAATCACGTTTTTTACATTTTTTGCCTACTTTTACACAATCCCACCAACGATATTGCGGGTTTTGGGCGCATTTTTCACGGTAAGCCACGCAAAATCTATGTAAAGGTGCGCCGTTTGCCATACTTTCTTCGCTCGGATTTACTTCCGCGTCAAGATCGTCTTCCCAGCCGCAATGCGGGCAAACGTCCGCCGAGCCTTCTTCCGGGAACATCGTCTTACCGCACACAGGGCAAAGATGGCGCTGCTCGATTTTGTAGGTGCGCAGGTTGCCCGATTCTTCGGCGCAGTACACCGTCAAAGTATCCGAAAGCGTATCTGCAAGTTTCCAACCCGAAACCAACGCTTCCCACGCCTTACGGCTGCCGCCGAAATAGATATGGGACAGGTTCACGCATCCGTCGAAGGGCGCGTCTATTTTTTCCACACTCGCAGGGATATACACGCTATACAATTCCTGACAGCACGCAAACGCACCGTAGCCAACGGTACGCACGCCATCGGGAATAGAAAAATGCCCCTTGGCTTGTCCCTCGAAAGCACGGGGAACGATTACGCTGTCCGTTCCGCTTTCCGTCTTTTCACAGGAAAGCATAGTGCGCGCCAACATCAAAAGGGCGAAATTGCTTTGGTCAAACTTGGTTGTGTAGATACGATTGTTGAACATTTTTCTTTTGCTCCTTGCCTTGATTACAATTCTATCATACACAAAGTTAAGTACCAAAAACGGGACGTCAAGAAATATTTTTTAATTTTTTTATATGGGAATATTTTAGCAGGCGGGGAAGGGAAACGCATTATAGCACACTCGCCCCCAAAAAAGTGACTAATCAGAGCCCTTGTCGAAAAATTTTTAAAAAGTGTTAATTTTTAACATAAATTTGCTGTTTTTGTGAATTTCTAACAAAAAAGGCAATCCTTTGCAGGATCGCCCTTTATTTACCTTTCTATATAGTTGTCAAGGATCGAAAAAAAATCAACGATATTTCCCCATTCCTTTTTCGAGAGCATCACGCACCCGATCGCGCAAGGACGTGGGGGAAATAATCTCCACCGAACGCACGTATTGCAACGCCCAAAATTCCATCGCCATAGGGCTGACAAGCACACTCGCCTTGTATCTTCCTGCCACGTTTTCAATTTTGACACCCTTGCCAAACCAGTCGATCACATGGTCGATTGCCCACTCTTCCACCCAAAATTCCACGTACTCAGGGTCATCGGAATACATATACGGCAAGGCGGTGGACAACTTTTTATAGTCGATACCGCTTTCATACCCCTTCACGTAGCGCACGGGGGTCAAGCCCTTGTCTTCCACAATTTCCATATCCGTGATGCGGTCCAAGCGGTAAAAGTGCATATCTTCAAACCGCTCGTGGCGCGCCATCAAATAATAGCGTTGCGCGTGTAAAATCAACTGATAGGGGCTCACACGCGGGTGGGACGATTGATGGAGTTTCTTATCGGGGCCGTACTTATTATAGACGAAACGGAGTTGCAAACCCCGCTCGATGGCTTCATCGATGAGTTCGATATTGAGAAAAACCGCGCTATTATCCGTCTTGTTCCAGTCACTAACCGAATAGACGTTTTTGACGTGCGAACGGAAGTAGCGGTTGGATTGACGGCACAACTTTTCAATCAAGTCCTTTGAATGTTTTGCGGTGATGTGTTTGCTGGACAGCACTCCGTCGATGAGCAAACGGAGTTCGGTATCTTCAAACTCCCGCTGTTCGACGTACGTACCTTTTCGGCGGTCGGATATGAGCACAATGGGAGAGTTCGGCTCTTCAAACGCTTCGTGCAAAAGGGCAAGTTGCCGCCCGACAACTTTGCGTTCGACGACGATGCCGTAATCCTTTTCCAAGTATTCGACGATTTCTTCCTGCTTTAAGGGATGCTTTTCGTCGGTATAATGCAGCAAGATATGTAAGATGCGCAGTAGCGCCAACTTTTTGCTTTCTTCTGCCATAGTTCCCCCGTTTTCCTGCCGTAGAATATACTCTTTGAATTACAGCGTGACGCCCGTTTTGTAGAACGCAATTTCGCGCACGTCTTCGCTGCGGCAAATATATTCGCCATTCACCGTCTTGATGAGCAAATCAAACAACCCGTCTTCGTCCATAGAGTAAGCGTTGAAATCAATCCAGCCCCCCTTAAACGACGAGATATGGTTGTTCGTACCGATTTTCATTGTGGGTACGAAAGTACTAAACGGCGTACCGCGCCCCGTCGTAAAGAGCACGATTTGACAGCCGCTGGCCGCGAGTGCCGTCGCCGCAATCAGGTCGTTGCCAGGAGCGTTCAACGCAGACACGCCTTGCTCCTTCACCTGCTCTCCGTACGCCAAAACGTCCACGATTTCCGTCGTACCCGCCTTTTCGATGCAGCCCAAAGACTTCTCTTCCAAAGTGGTGATCCCGCCCTTTTTATTGCCAGGGCTGGGGTTTTCATAGACAGGGAAACCCTGCTTGGTATAGTACGCCTTGAAATCTTCAATCATCTTCTTATATTTTTCGAAGACGGCTTGATTTTTACACTTATTCATCAAGAGTTGTTCCGCACCGAACATTTCAGGAACTTCCGTCAAGATGGCGCTACCACCAAGCCCAACGAGTTTATCCGTCACTCTGCCAACGAGCGGGTTTGCCGTCAAGCCCGAATAGCCGTCCGAGCCGCCACACTTCAAGCCGATACAAAGTTCGGAAAGATCGATTTCTTCCCGTTTTAAATCCTTTGCCCTGTCGATAAAGCCTTTCAAAATCGAAAGCCCGTAAGCATGTTCGTCTTCCACGTCTTGGCAGTTAAAGTATTCAATGTTTTCTCTTTCGTAGGGCGCAAGCATCGCTTTGATGCCGTCCATACCGTTGTTTTCACAACCCAAGCCCACGAACAATACGAACGTAGCGTTGGGATTCAACGCGATGGAGCAAAGCAAACTCTTGATATTTTCGTTGTCTTCGCCAAGTTGTGAGCAGCCGAATTGATGGGTGAGCGCATACACGCCGTCCACGCTGCCCGTGATATAGGGCGTAATTTCGTTCGCCAAGCGGATACATACGTTGTTGACACAGCCAACCGTCGGGATAATATAAATCTCGTTGCGAATCCCCGCACGGCCTTTCGCACGCTTATAGCCCATAAAAATACCCTTGCCTTTTTCAGGAATAGCGGCGTTAAACGCATACCTGTATGCCACGTTTTCGTCTAAATGGGACTTTACGTTGTGGGTATGCACCCATTCCCCTTCGGCGATGTCTTGGGTTGCCCTACCGATGATTTCGCCGTATTTGATTACGTACTCGCCGCACGCAATCGCCCGCAAGGCAAACTTATGCCCAGCAGGAATTTTGTCGCTGCCGTCCAAACAAACGCCCACGTTGTCTTTCTTGTTGATGATTACTGTTTTCATAGTTCCTTATTTCCCTTGCGGTTTGTAATATAAATCCGTTCCGATAAATCCGACTTCGGCAAACTCTTTCGGGTTTTTACGAATGATATAGTCGATATAACTTTCAATCATACGCGCGGCAATCACATAGCCAGTCGGCGCCATGTGGCCGTGCCAGAACTTGTCGCTAAATTCCGCGTTTTGCTTGGGCGCGTATTCGAACATATCGAGCAAATAGGTGTTATCAAAGACGGTCGTCAAGCCTTGCAATAAATCACGGATACGCTTATATTTTTGCATTCTTTCCTGTTCTTCGTTTCCGTTGCTGAGCGGAGAAACCAAAAAGAATTTAGCGCGGGGCTGCATTTCTTTGATGCGTTGGATGATTTGCGCATAGTAGCCGAGAAAGGTTTTCGCGTTATTCTTGTAGTTGGAAAGATCAATATCGGACAATTCCCCGAGTTCGATTTCCCCATTCAAGTGTCTGGTCACGTCGTTGACGCCCAACGCAATGATATACGCCTGCGCAAGTTTGTCCGTACCCCAGTAGCCTTTGTTATCGGCAAACACTTCCATATAGGTCTTCGCCGTCATCCCGCCTTGCGAGAAGTTATATACCTTACTCCCGCAGGAACGGCCGATGAATTGCCCCCAGGAATACTCGTAAAAATCGTGATAACGTTTTGTTCCATCGGGCGCGACGGATTCAAATTCTCCCGACGCAAGGCTATCCCCGATGCAGGCAATCGTTCTAAAAATCGCACAAAAACCGCCGTCCGCAACGATACGGTCAAGGGGTTTTTCCCCTTCCGCTACGCTAAAATATTCGCAAATATTCATACAAATACCTTCTTTTTAATCTTTTTTATAGTAGAAGATCTTTCGCTCTTTATTGATGGAATCTGCCGAATACTTCGTTGACCTTCGTAAAACTGGCAAACGAACCTTCGTATCTTTGGATAATTTTCATCATCTCGCCGATGTGGCGTTTACGAATGATGCACACAAGCATATATTTGTCCGTGTCTGAATACATTCCGTGCGCACGGATTTCCGTGACACCGTGTCCGAGTTTTTCCATCAACTCTTTCGAAAGTTCGTTCGGTTGATCGGTGATGATTTCAAACTTGTAGCCGTTTTTGAGCCCCGCAAGCAACTTATCCACCACGACGTTGGCGATAAACAAGTTGATTAAGGTACAAAGCACAGGGGTTATTTTCATACCGTACACGAAAAACGCGATGGCAACCACGCTGCTATCCATCCAAAATGCAACGTATGCAATATTGATTGCAGGTTTCCATTTTTTGATGAGCGCGGAAATGGCGTACGTACCGCCGCTTGCACCAAACCGACGTAACATAATGGAAAATCCCAGCCCCGAGATTACCCCTGTCGCGATACACGCAAAGACGATTTCAAAATCGTCTTGATTGTTTTGTAAGCAGTACGGGGGAACGGCAAGTTGTTCATAGAGTTGGGCGCTAAGCGACTGCGCCAACATATACACGAGCAGCAATATCCCCAACCTGCGGTTAACAAATACGCTAACCAGAATGAAAATGGGCGCGTTGAAAAGCAGCATCAAGACCGCCCAAGAAAACTCTATACCGTTGTTTTGCAACAGGTGGTAGGTGATGGTCGCCAAACCGCCCACGCCGCCTGGCGCAAAGCCGTTGCTGTTTTGGAACATATAGTATGCCGTACCCACGATAATCCCTGCGACAATCGCCACAAGGATATCATAAATTGTACGTTTTACGCTTTCTTTCATACCTGCCCCCTACTTTTTGGCGGATTTTGCCTTTTTTACGTCCGTTACGTTAAGCCAAAAGGTTTTCGCCTTTCTTGATTTTTTCTACGTTAGCAAAGACTGCGTCCGCAAAGCCAGCGTAAGCCGTCAAGTCTTCCCCCCACACATCCGACTTCGACATGAAGTCGATTACCGAGCCACCATTCGCGAAGAATTCCAAGTACGGAAGGTCGTCTTTGAGTTCAATCGTGCGGCCAGGCACAGCCACAAAGTAGCCTTGCTCCTGTTTTACGATGGACGAATACAATGCCATCAAGTACGAGAAACCGATGGTAAGACAGGGGGCAATTTCGCCGTATTCCGCGTAGTAGTCTTTGAAAGAAGGCAATACTCTTGCACGCCACTTGGAGATGGAGTTCAAAGAGATACTCACGAGTTGGTGGTTCAAGAACGGGTTCATGAAACGGTCTTTTACGCTGTTTGCAAATACCGTCGTCGCCGCAATATCGCTCGATACGAAGGGGATAATTTCCGCTTTCAAAGTGTCTTCTACGAACGCGGACAAGGTCTTATCCACCATACAATCATACACCGTTATCGCGCCAAGCATCAACGCCGTAGGTACAAGGTTGGTGTGGCTACCGTTCAAAACGCGTACTTTTCTCTTCTTGTAGTAGCCGATGTTGTCCGTTAAAACAACTTCGATGTTGTGCACGCCTTCTTTGATGTATTTTGCAATTTCGCCCTTCTTTTCCACAGCCCAAAGCCCGAACGGTTCGCCGATCGACATCAAGTCGTCTTGCTCACCGATGAGCGCCGTCAAGCGGGATTTTGTTTCTTCGTCACGGGGATAACCCGATACAATACGGTCAACAAGGGTGTTGCAGTAGAAGTTCTTTTCGTCGTTCCAAACCTTAAATTCCGCAGGCAGCGACCAAAGTTCGATATACTTATCAACGCATTTTTTGAGTTCGTCTGCGTTGTTGTCGATGAGTTCCACAGGCAATAAATATACTCCATCCAAGCCTGCATTAAAGCGGTCGAACAAGAACTTCGTCAATTTTGCAGGATAGGTGATGCCGTCGAATGCGTCGAATTTATCGTTTGCGTTAAAGCAAATCCCCGCTTCCGTCGTGTTGGATACGATGATTTTGAGTTCAGGATCGTTTGCAAGCGCAACGTACGCAGCATAATCCGCAAACGGGTCGATAACGTTTTCCAAACAGTCGATTTTATAAACGTTTTCTACCGCTTGGCCGTTTTCCATACCACGAAGAACAATGTGGTATTTGTTGCCTTGCTTTTCAAAACGGTCCAACGTGCCAAACGTGATGGGCTTTACAATGCTCACCGAATATTCGCCTTGCCCGTCCTTGTTGAGCGTATCAAAATATGCGTCCACGAACGTACGCAAAAAGTTACCTTCACCGTATTGTAATACTTTTACCATAAGATACTCCTTTTGGGTTTTATTCCACCCCTATTATATACCTTTTTTGTTAAGAATGCAATATTCTGAACGGTATAATTCTAAATTACATACTGTAATTTTTTAAGTTCTTTTGTCATCGATGCGCAACGCACCGCCAACGCCTGCGGTTGACACAAAAAAGCAGGGGTATAATCCCTGCTTTTTATCTTACAACGATAACATATCGTCGCTTTCGATAAGATTGCCGTCCTTGTAGAGCAGCGTTTTTACTTCATACTTGCCAAAGGAAAGATTGAGCGTTTCCCCAAAGACGGTACAGGTACAATCACAACCTTCCTTGTAGTTATTGATCAAGCGCACCATGTAGTTTCCGTTGGGTACTTTTCTAAACGCCGTAAGCGTGACGTTGTTGTTCGAGAGCGATACGGGCGAATTTTCCTTCTTCTCGCCGCTGCCGTGGGGATAAACGTTGAGCGCGTAAGGCTTTTGCGTGAATGCAGTTGCTTTCGTTTCCAACTCTTCTTCCTTGCAAACTTCCAAGCGGAACTGGAATTCATGTCTGCCCGTGTCAATATAACGGTTCCAGCGCTTGTCGTCGATAATGGGAAGATCGCCGACCGGGTGGGCGCAATAGACCGAGCCGTTGAGCAAGGACAGATAGAGTTTGCCGTCTTCTACCGAACAGCCGTACGTACCGTTTTTAAGGATCGCCAGCATCTTATCCCCTGCCTGTACCGCGCAAAAACGTTGCGAGCATTGTTCGCTTTCCGTTTCATATTCCTGCGTACCAAAGGACGTTTGACCGATAAAACGACCAAGTTCCTTGACGGGAATTTCGAGTTTCAATCCCTTCGTCGGATCGTTCCAGTTGACGTTAACCGTAACGTCGATATAGTCATAATCTTTATAGATGGTGTATGCCACACGGATTTCCGATTTACCCGTCGTATAGATGCTTTCCAACGTCGTCAACAGATTACCGTGTTCTACCACACGCAAGGGAATTTCCACCTGCGTTTTCCGGTAGTTTTCACCAACCTTTTTAAAGCCCCAGCCCCAAGGATCGGGGTTATCATCAAACACAATCGGGGTGAATGCACTACCGTCTAAATAGGATTTACCCCCCACCATGTACGCGTTCAAGCACCCGTCTTCGGGATTAAACGATGCTTTCCCGCCGTTTACAGAAAGGAATTCCGTGCGCGGCGTTCTATCAAAATCATGGCGTTTGCCCTTGAACACTTCCACGTCAAAACGGGTGAGCGAAAGGGGGTTCAACTCAGACTTAATCGCAAAGCGTTTACTGCGATCCATATTGATACAGGACGATTCCTTAATCACCTGGAAAGGCACTTCTTTGCCGTCTTTTCTAACGATATATTCATAACCTTCGGTGTCGGAAACAATCGCCGAAAGCAAGAACAAATCGCCTGTAAAAATCTGTTCTTCCGTATAGGGATGGGGGTTGTAAACAAAGAGCGGATATTGCATCGGTACAGAGCGTTTATACTCATAGCAAAGCCCCATAAACGCCTTTGTGAATTGCTTATCCAAAAGTTCAAGCGCACTTTCCGCGCGTTGGATGCTGCTCTTTTCCCCTTCGATAATACACGTCCCCGACAGTACGTCGTGGAATTGAATGCCAGCCAAACATTTTTGCGCCGTCGTGAATGCATCGTGGTCGTATTTGTAAACCCCTTCCTTATCGGCATACGCGCAAATTTTTTCGGTCAAGAGCAGTTTGTTTTCCAGTTCCGCGTACTTATGTTTCAAGCGTGCGATGGAAACGTAGCATTTGACAAAGCAAGGTTGCAACGCCTTATCAACGTCTTCCTTCGGCTGGATGCTATCAAAGAAACGTTCGGGGGTGCTATGGATGATTTCCACACCGATTTCCGCCTGTTCTTCGATAAATGCCTTGATTTCTTTCAAGTCCTTTCTCGACGCGCCGCCGCCGTGGTTGCCAACCCCCCAAAGGGCGATTGCCACGTCTTCGCCTTCCCAGGGTTGCATCTTGCGTTTAATATCGCTGACTGCGTTGCCGAGTTCCGAACAATAGATGGTCAAATCTTCCGCACGCACCGCTTTCACTTTCCTGCCGTCAAAGCCGTCCCAGTTAAAGTGCATCGCAGCCAAATCCATCAATTCTTTCATCGGACGGCAGAAAATATAACCGTCGTATCCGCATTTTTTCAAAATTTGCACCAAGCCTTGCGTGTGGCCAAAGGAGTCAAAGTTCACCGCCGCCGTCGGACGCACCCCAAACTTTTCATGGAAGTAGGATTGCCCCGCTTCGATTTGGCGCACAAACCCTTCCCCCGACGGAATGTTGCAATCGGGCTGTACGTACCAACCGCCCATAATGTGCCACTTGCCCTGTTGTACAAGTTCTTGAATGCGAGCAAAGAGTTTAGGATCGTGTTCTTCTATGTACTCATACAAAAGTGCTTCGTTGTGGCAAAAGATATAATCGTATTCATCCGCAAGTTCCGCCGCCGAGTAGAACGTGGCGATTGCCGCCGTCATCCCTTCATTCCAGTCCCATTGCCAAACGGGGTCCAAATGCGCATTACAAATCAAATGCAATTCTTTCATAATCTTTCCTTCCTTTTTCCGTCTTTACTTTTCGCCGCCTGCCCGAGCCCACCGAACCGCAGCCGTCATAAAAACGGAACATATACTTATCATTGTACAGTATAGCATATCCGCGCGCGTTTTTCAATAGGTTTTTTTATTTTTATCACCATTTTGCCGAAAATCTTTCCGCTTTTCGCGGACAAAAAAAGACCGTGCAACTTTTTTAACAAGTTGCACAGCCCGTCCGTTTCCAAGGTGTAAATCTTCTTCCTGTCCTTTTCCACTCTTCGTGCATACGGTTGTGGATGTCGCTAAGGCGCAACCTTTCCCCGATGATTTCTTCTGTGATTGCCATATTTTAATCAACAATGTTCCTTAATAAACTTCACAACACCCGCAGACCAACCGTGACAAAGGCTGTGACGGAAACCTACGTAGCAGAAAGCACCGTGATCGCCGTGAATATCCTTCTTCGTGTCGTCATGTTCATCAATTCTGCCCGAGCCTTCCAACCAGTCGATATTAAAATCTTCCCAGAAAGACGTTGCGCCGCGGTCAAGCATCGCACCATAATATTCCTTCATAAGTTCGATCGCGAGTTGTTCGTCGCGGGATGCGATTGCCGACAGGACGTAATAACTCATAAACGTCGAGAAACCCTTAGCGCGGCCTTCGATGAGTTTTGCATACTCTTCGTCTGTCAATTCACCCGTTGCAAAGTATTTGAGCGCAATAACTTGCTTTTTTGCTTGTACGCAAATGGGTTGTTTGTTCAGTTTTTTCTTGATTTTTTCCGCAACGTCGGTGGGTAATTCAAACGCTTTTAAAAGTTCGAGCGCCGCATTCATCGCCATCAAGAAGATGGCGCGCACACCCGTAAGTTCGTCGGGGGTATCCTTAGTCGGCCAGTCCACCAGATAGCGGATTTGGGTGTTCAAATTCCCTTCGTCGTCCACCATACCATCCAAAGCATCCAAAAGCCCTACAAAGTACGGGAGTTGTTTTTGCGTAAATTCCACGCAACCAAGTTCCTTATAATAATCGGCAAGAATGATAATCCACCACATAGAATAGGTGTAAATACCGTTCATAAACTTGGGCAACGGTGCAATTTCCTTGCCTACTTCCATCGTTTTTTCGATGGCATCTACTCTACCGTAGATGGACGAAAGCGCCATAACTTCGGGGGCAAGATCGCCGATCCAAACCATTCTATCACGCTTAATCCCGTCCCAAATCAAACCGCTGGACGCGCACAAATCCACCGTGCGTTTCGCCGTCCAAAAGATATCCGCAATACGCGCATCATTTCCCTGATAGGTATAGATAGGCTCCTGCGAGAACATTTCATTCACGCAAAAGATATTCTTAAAGTAGATATATTTTTCTTCAAGTAAGTCAATCCGCACAAAACGGAAACCCGTTTCCCCGATCGTCATATCCCCGTATGCGCAAATAAACGCTTCAAAATCACGGGGGGAGTGCGCATTCTTCGCATTCTTTTCCCCCATAGAAGAGTTCACTTCCCCAAGACTTTCACCAAAGCGCAACCGCACTTTGCAATCCCCTTTGTAAATCCAGTTGGTCAGCATACGGATACCGCCGTGCATTTCCTTCCCGAAGTCCAAAACAATATAAGAGCCAAGCCCTTCCAACTTTAAATACTGGTTCCACGTCGATTCATCGTAGTTGATGGTTGCATACATACCCTTATTGACAAAAAGAGTATCGGTGTACAGCGCGCCCTGCGACGCAACGACTCTCGTCGGCAATAAATATTCTCTCATGCTGTTTTTCTCCTATGCCGAATAGATTACTGTAAAACTTCTACAAAGATAGCGTCACCCACTTTCAGCGAGAAAGTGTAGTTCCCGCTTTCATCCGCCTGTACGTCAATTTCTTCCCCGCGGAAGTAGAATTTCTTTTTGCCTGCGGGCAAAGAAACGGTGAGTTGCATCGGGGGCGCGTGGTCGAACAATTCGTCGCGAATGTTGCCGATATTTTCAAACATATACAACGCATCCGCGCCGTTTTCCTGCTTGGTCACGAGCGCAACGCCCTTATCCACCGAAACGGGGACGGGACATTCTTCCACTTCGTAAGCGTTCATCGTCCAGTCAAAGTCCTTATACGTCTTGCCCTGTTCCGTGACAACGTAAGAGCCTGCGTATTCGTAATTGCGCAAAACGGCAGAAAATTTCTTCATTTCAGCGATGATGCGTTTTGAATAGTCATACATCGCCGCGCGCGAGCCGTCCAAGTTGATAAACGCCGCGCCATCCATTTCCCCAAAAGCGCCGTCCTTGTACTTAAAGTCGGGTTTCGCCATGTAGGTATAGAACGAGTATTCTCTAACGCCAAAGCCCATCGCATAGTTGGTTTGCCAGTACATATCCCCTTCGGTCATGCGGCGGTTTTGGTGTTGCCCGTTCCAAATATGCGCAAACGATTGCAGCACCACGCGGAAGTCAATCCCGCGTTCTTTACACATTCTTGCAACGATTTGGTAGTTGGGCAAAGTGTTGCCGCTGAGAATATATTCTCTGCGGAAGGGATATTCGTCAAAGTGGATATTGTCCGCTTGCGTAATGGTTTGGAAATCCCCTACGTATTTTTTGTAGATATCAAATCTTGCGCTGAACTCGGTCGCAACCTTATCCCCCGCAACGTCCATTTCGTACTTGTCTTGGGGCATCAAAAGGTGTTCGTGCGCCGTCATAGGCAACAGGTTGCTTTGCACGTAAACACCAGGGAGTATGCGCTTGATGGAACGCATAATTTGGCCATACGCAGGGAATTGATCATAGATGGGTTCGTCGAATAACTGGATACCGAAAAATCCCTTTTGGTTGCAATAAGGAGCAACGCATTCCGCTACCGCCTTATCAAGTTCTTCTTCGTTTGCAAACATTTTGCCTTCGCCCACCAGATCGCGATCGTCGCGGATCCAACGGTCGAATCTGCCGTCCGTCACCAAAATTTTATCACACCCCGCCTTCAAGGCTTCGTTGAAAACGAGTTGGCAGTTCGAGCCTTCCCATTCCCCGCCGCAAAACGAGTTTTCACCGCGCGCTTGCACTACGTTAAAACCACAATCCAAGTACTCCTTGTACCGTTCCGCCGTGCGGAAATCCTGACCGTAATAATATTTATAACCGTTAACGGTATAATAACCCGACGTCGGACAGTTGTAGCAATAAAACAAATATTCGTCACGCTTTTTCATTGTTTTC
>JAZOLF010000088.1:0-12255 GCA_045652785.1 Candidatus Scatosoma sp.
CGGCAGTTATACGCTTAATGAGAGTCAAGGGCAAATCGGCTGAAATGATGTAAGAAAATCCCCCGAAAATCGGGGGGTTTTATTGAAACAGTTGACAAAACAAGAAAAAAGGGTTATAATAATTTTACAATTTGATAGGGAGGCATAGTCTCAGTTGGTTAGAGCGCTCGCTTCACATGCGAGAGGTCACAGGTTCAAGTCCTGTTGTCTCCACCAAAAAAAGGAACCGTTTTTCATAACGGTTTTCTTTTTTTTGTCAAAATGCGCGCAAGCAATAGATGCGGTTTCATTTGCATTCGCATAGACCTACAATCGTGGTAGTATCAATAGATACTATTTTTATTTATTGCAACAATCGTCGGAAGAAAGCATTGACATTTTTTGTCTATTATTGTATAATTAATAATGGTATGATGCGGATATTTTGTTCGCGGACGAATAAGTGCTATTCTTAGCAAGAAACCACAAAGAACATAGATTTACAGGCAAATTCCGTTTTTTTGGTTCACGGAAAGGCTGGAGAGAGAAATGGCAAAAACAAAAGACAAGAAAAAAACCCTAAATATTGATGCGAAGGCCTTTATTACTTCGTTTGTCGTTATTTTCGTTTTGATGGTTGCGACCTATATATTGACGATGGTCATTCCTGGTGGGGAATATCCACGCATTATGGATGAAAACGGGAATGAAATGATTGATACATCGGGGATATTTACCTACATTGACGGTGGTATTCCGTTCTGGAAGTGGTTGATTTCTCCTGTGTTGGTGCTTGGCGCAAACGGCAATTCGGCGCTGATTGCGGTAATCGTCTTTCTTTTGGTTATAGGCGGTGTTTTTAGCGCCTTGGATAAGTGCGGGCTCATCAAATATATGCTGGATAAATTGACGGCGCGCTATGGCGGGGCAAGATATAAGTTAATGCCTGTTTTAATTTTGTTCTTTATGGCACTCGGTTCGTTGGTCGGCTCGTTTGAAGAATGTGTACCCCTTGTTCCCATTGTGGTTGCTCTTTCGGTTAATCTCGGTTGGGATGTTTTGACCGGGTTGGGGATGAGTTTGCTTGCCGTAGGTTGTGGCTTTGCGGCAGGGGTATGCAATCCCTTTACGATCGGAATCGCGCAGCAAATTGCCGGGTTGCCTATGTTTTCTGGGATTTGGCTTCGATTGATTTTGTTTGTGCTTATTTACGTTCTTTTGACTTTGTTTGTGTATTTGCACGCAAAGAAAGTAGAAAAACCCATTGCGGATCTAACAAATGTGACTGACTTCGTCAAAGACGAAAAGATGGAAAAAGCATTGTTGTATTTCTTCGTAGTCTTTGGGCTTGGAATTTTGGCTATACTCTCTTCTACCTTCGTTTCCGTATTACAAAAATACTCATTGATTATTGTTGCGATTACATTCCTTGTTGCAGGTCTTCTTTCCGTTATAGTTGTAGGTATGAAACCTTGCGAATTAGGGAAGACTGCTTTACAAGGGATGACAACCATTCTTCCTGCGGTTTTATTGATTTTGATGGCGGCGTCCATCAAATACACGATGGAAGAATCACATATCTTGGATACGCTATTGCATCGAGTTGTGGGCGTTGCGGAAACTATGCCGAAATGGGTGGTAATTCTATTCATTTACCTGATTGTTTTGTTGATGGACTTCTTCGTGTCTTCGGGTTCGGCTAAGGCGTTTATGTTGATTCCTATTATCGTACCTTTGGCGCAAGTGTTTGGGTTATCAACGCAACTTTGCATCGTTGCATTTGCATTCGGGGACGGGTTCTCTAATGTATTCTATCCGACAAATACCGTGCTTTTAATCAGCCTGAGTTTGGTGGGCGTGAACTACGGGGAATGGGTAAAATACAGTTGGAAATTCCAGATAGGCAGCATAATTTTAACATCCATAATTTTGTTGTTCGGGTTGGCTGTCGGCTATTAAATAGTGGGGGCAGGTATGCAAATATCGCAAAATATCCGTTATATCGGGGTTAACGACCGTAAAATTGACCTGTTTGAAGGTATGTATAAAGTTCCGAACGGGATTGCGTATAATTCATACGTGATTTTAGATGAAAAGATAGCGGTGATGGACACCGTAGATGCTGCGTTTCAAGGGGAATGGCTTTTAAACCTGCAAGCGGTATTGCAAGGTCGCGTTCCCGATTATTTGATTGTACAACATATGGAGCCCGACCATTCTGCTTGTATCGCTGCATTTATGGGAAAGTATCCCGGGACAAAAATCGTTGCATCGGCACGTGCCGTGGCGATGATTGGTAATTATTTTCGCGATGATTTTTCAGCCCGCACAATTGTCGTTGCTGATGGTGATACGCTTTCACTTGGGGAAGAAATTCTCACGTTTATTGCTGCCCCTATGGTGCATTGGCCCGAAGTAATAATGACTTATTTGCAAAAGGCAAAAGTTTTATTTTCGGCAGATGCATTCGGGAAATTTGGCACAACGGATACGAAGGAAGACTGGGCTTGCGAAGCTCGTCGCTACTATTTTGGTATCGTCGGTAAATACGGCGTGCAGGTACAATCGGTTTTGAAAAAATTGAGCGCCTTACAAGTGGATGCCATTTGTCCTTTGCACGGGACTGTATTGAATGAAAACTTGGGAGATTATCTCCATCTTTATAACGTTTGGTCGTCGTATGGTGTTGAGTCGCAAGGGGTAATGATAGTTTACACTTCCGTATATGGGAATACGAGAAAGGCGGTGGAGTTGCTGTCGTCCGAACTCATTCAAAACGGTTGCGAAAAAGTAGTTGTTGCAGACTTGGCGCGCTGTGATATGTCGGAAGCGGTAGAAGATGCTTTTCGATATGGAAAAATTGTTTTTGCATCGACGACTTACAATGGCGGGGTGTTCCCGTTTATGCGAGAGTTTCTATCCGATTTGGCGGAACGCAATTTCCAAAACCGAACGGTTGCTTATATAGAAAACGGTAGTTGGGCGCCGATGGCTGCGAAGAAGATGCAGGATGCGTTGTCGGGCTGTAAAAACTTGACGATGTGTGCGCCGCCGATACAAATTGTATCTGCGATGAGCGACGAAAACGTTATGCAAATCAAAGATCTTGCGAAAGAACTTTGTAAATAAACAAGGAGATGGCTATGAGCAAATTTGTTTGCGACGTATGCGGATGGGTGTACGACGAAGACTTGGGCTCGCCTGAAAACGGAATTCCTGCGGGAACAAAGTTTGAAGACCTACCCGAAGACTTTGTTTGTGCGTTGTGCAACGTCGGGAAGGAAGATTTTACAAAAGAAGACTAAACAGGCTGGGGCGATAAAAATCGCCCCTTTTTTGTTAAAAAAATTCGTGAAGACAAAGAGTAATTTTTAAAACCCCCTTGACTTGTCGGAAATAGTGTAGTATACTAATAAAAATTAGTATATTCACACAAGGGGGATGCGGTATGACGGACGTCAATAGATTGATACTGTGTTTCGCGTTATCGGCGGGGTGTATTGTAGCGGGGATGCTTGCTGGATTTATTATTCGTCGTTTTATTTACGCAAAGCATGGGGAGTCGCTTTATAAAGGCAAGTCAATGCTGTCCCCTTTTCATATTTTGCTTGTTGGTTTTTTTATGGGCGTTTGTTGTTTGTTCTATCCCTTGTATCATCAAGACTGGGACGGGAATGGTAGCGGCGTTGGGCAATTTTTTGCAACATTGTTTTATTCCCTTCGAAACGGAGCGCAAGTGTTCATTATGGAAGGGGATGCGAGCGCAATGAAGGAACTGATCTTCTCAGTTTTAGGGGAAGAGAGTGCGCTTGGCGCTTGTTTCTATTTGTATGCGTTGCTTATTTTCTTGGTTGCGCCCATCTTTACGGCGACGTTTGTTTTGTCCTTCTTCAAAAATGCGAAGTCGAGTTTGCGTTATCATTTGGCTCCGGCAAAAACGGTTTACTACATTTCTAACTTAACGGAAAAGTCCATATCTCTGGCGAAAAATATCGCAAAAGAACACGGTAAGGGCGCTATGATTGTATTCTTCGACGTGTTTGAAACGGAAGACGATGAGAGCAACGGGGAGTTGATTGAGCAAGCAAACCGCATCGGCGCTATTTGCTTTGTGAAAAACATCACCGAGATCGGGTTGAAACGTTGGAAAAAGAACTTAGCGAGAAAGTTTTACTTTATCAGTGAAAATGAGAACGAAAACGTAAAACAGGCATTGATTTTGATGCGCATTTTCCGCGCGGACAAGCGTTTGGATACGAAGCAAAATGAGTTTTACGTCTTCGCTACAACGGAAAGCAGCGAAAAACTGCTGGATACAGCGCCGAATGGCAATTTGAAGGTTCGTCGCATCAACGAAACGAAGAACTTGATACTTAACGTTCTTTCGGAAGGTTGCTTGTTTGAAAATTGTGTGGAAGACGGCGGCAAGAAAAAAATTAATCTACTGATTGTGGGGCTTGGGCAATACGGCGTAGAATTGTTAAAAGCGGCGTGTTGGTCTTGCCAAATGATCGGGTACTCATTGACTATACATATTTTGGATAAAGCGGAGAATTGCCAGGATACCATTCGCTCGATTGCGCCAGAGCTTTTGGAAAAATCTGACTGTGATGATCCTGGTGAAGTAAAATACTCGTTGCGTTTCTATCCAAACGTGGACGTGTGTGATGCAACGTTGATGGACTCGCTCGAAAATATGGGGCGGATAACTGTTGCATTTACTACACTCGGCGACGACGAACTCAATATGGAAACAGCGATGAAGTTAAGTTCCGCATTCAAAAAGCAGGAAATTGCACAGGGTTGGAAGACTCCAAATGTCTATGCGGTTGTTTACAACGTTATCAAATCGGACACGATTTTGGAAAACGGTTTGCGCTCCATCAAAGATGAGCCTTACGCAATCAAGTTAATCGGAGGATTATCCAGCCGCTTCTCGCTTGAAGTGATTGAACAACTGCAAATGGAAAACGAAGCAATTCGATGCCATACCAAATGGTCGGAAACGGATGCTCAAAAAGAAGCAGATATGGAAACCTTCTATAAGTATGAGTATTATCGCACTTCTTCTCGGGCAGAGGCGATTTATGCGAAATTGCGTGAAGGCTTGGGGATTGAGTTAGGGAAAGATGGCGTCACTCTGGAACAAATTAGCGAATATGAACATATGCGCTGGTGTGCCTATATGCGCACGGAAGGGTATGTTTATGGCAAGAAGAAGGACAATATTGCAAAAACACATCCTTCTTTAAAGTCGTACTGGGAACTTGCGCTCGAAGATCGTAAGAAGGCGGAAGAAATCGCGGATAAAAGTATGGCGCACCGAAATCAATAAAATGTGAAAGCCGAATAAAGCAACTACTTTTTCGAGCGAACAGAAAATAAGGAGTACAAAATGAAGAAAGTATTGTTAATCAATCTTGCAAGCGGATGGGTGTTAAATCGTGTTTCCGATCCTGAAAGACCGACGAAAGCGATTGAAAACTTTTTGACGGCTACTTATGCCGACAAGGTTTCCGTGCAAAAAGGTTCATTTACCCAGGTGGTCGCGGAATTTGACACAGATAACGTTCCCGAACAAGAAATTGTGCAAAAGGTAAGTGCATTCCTTTGTGACAAATATGCGTTGTCGGCAAACACGGACATTTTCTCTATATCGGTTAAGTCGAAAGAAGAACCGGCTGATAGATCTGCCGATGATGAAAAACTTTCTAAACCAGAAGAAGAAAAGCCGGCAACCGCAGGAGAGGAACTTATCGCTGAAAAGGATTTGGTTGCCGAATGTATGAAGAATATCGACGCGTTGATTGGCGGGGATGAGTTCAAGACAATCGCGAAAGAAATTGTCACTATTGCGCCCTGTATTATTGACAGTAAGGCGGAAGACGTTTTTACCTATCAAAGTTATTTGTTCTCGATCAACGACGGCTACGGGCTTTCCGAATATTTAAGCCTGCTTGCGAAATTGATTGCGGCAACGAAGATCCGCACTTTGAACGCAGTCAATCCTTATGAAATTATCACTCTGCGCGTTGATGAAAAGGATGGCAATTCAATTGTCAAACAGGCGTATGATGCAATCAAGAAGGGCAGTACCAACTATATCAAAGTTTTGTGCTTTGACATTAGCGAATATATGAACAAGTTGGAAACTAAGGAATTTAAAGAATTCCTTTCGCTGGTAGAAGCCGCGTTGAATGAGTTTGTAATCGTCTTCCGCATTCCTTTTGTGGATAAGGAAGTGTTGGAGCAAGTGCGTTATTCGCTCAATGACCTTATGTACGTTCGCAGCGTTGCAATCGCGCCTTATAGCAACCAAGAATTGCAACAATGTGCCGAATCGCAACTCAACCATTACGGCTTTAAAATGTCGAAAAATGCGTGGGAATTTTTCCATCAGCGTATTTTGGAAGAGCGCAGCGATGGTAAGTTCTACGGGTTGAACACCGTGAAAAAGGTCGTTCGCGAGTTGTTGTATAAAAAGCAACTTTCCAACGCACTTCGTGGTAAGAAAGATCCGCTGATTAGTTGCAAGGACGCGAAAGAAATTTGTGCAAACGCAAATATGGCAGGCGTTTCTGGGTATGATTTGCTTGCAAAGATGGTGGGCGGCGAAGTAATCCGCAACCGCTTGGATGAAATCATTACGCAAATTGAACTTGCTCGTCAAGATCCTGCGCTTGGTGTGCCTTGCATCCATATGCGTTTCGTGGGGAATCCGGGTACGGGTAAAACTACGGTAGCAAGAATCGTTGGTAAAATTTTGAAAGAACGTGGCATTTTGCGTATAGGCAACTTCTATGAGTGCTCTGGTCGAGATCTTTGCGGTAGATACGTAGGGGAAACTGCTCCGAAAACGGCAAGTATTTGCCGCGATGCGTATGGCTCGGTGCTTTTTATTGACGAGGCATACTCGCTGTATCGCGGTGGAAGCAGCAATGATTACGGCAAAGAGGCTTTGGATACGTTGATTGCGGAAATGGAAAACCATCGTTCCGATTTGGTTGTCATTATGGCAGGCTATACGGAAGATATGGATATTTTGATGAAAGGGAATGCAGGCCTTGCGAGCAGAATGCCTTACGTGTTGGAGTTCCCGAATTTCAACCGTGACGAATTGTTCACGATATTCAAATCTATGGTGACGGGTCGCTTTAAATACGAAGAAGACGTGCTCACGGCGGCGAAAGCCTACTTTGACGCCTTGCCTGATTCGCTCATTACAGCGAAAGAGTTTAGTAACGGTCGATTTGTCCGCAACTTGTTTGAAAGAACTTGGGCGAAAGCAGCGATGCGTCGCCAGTTGGCAAAGACCACGGAAATCGTATTGACGAAGGATGACTTTGATCGCGCGTCGAGCGATTCTGAATTTAAAATGAATGCTACGAACAAAAAACGTAGCATCGGATTTATTGACACATATTAAGGAGGATTTTTTATTATGGCTGATGAAAAAGATTTGGTGCAGGCAAAGATTACGTTTGATACTCTTTGCGAAATGTTGGACGAACGCGGCTGGCATTACAAGAAGTTTGATGAAGATTTCAGTATTGAATGCGGTGCGCAAGGCGACGACCTTCCTATGGATATTCGTATGGAAGTGGATGCGGAGAGAATGTTGGTTGCATTGTACTCCAAACTGCCTTTCAGCATTCCCGAAGACAAGCGTGTAGAAGTATCGCTTGCGATTAGTGCCATCAACTACACGATGGTTGACGGTTGTTTCGATTATAACTTTATGAGCGGGAAGTTGTTGTTCCGCTTGACCACCAGTTTCCGTGATAGTATGATTTCTACGGCGGCTTTGAGTTATATGTTGAGCGTTTCCTGCGGCACGATTGACGAATACAACGACAAGTTGTTTATGTTGATCAAGGGCGCAATGTCTTTGGAAGACATTATTAAGGCTGCAAACGAATAATAGGGGGTGTAATTATGGATCAAGAAAATAAGGCTATGCAAGCGCAACAAGCGTATGATACTTTGTGTGCGGCGTTGGATGAATGGGGCTGGAAGTATAAGAAAGAAGAAGAAAAGTTGATCGTTCGCTTTGGCGCAACGGGCAATGATTTGAGTACTTCCTTTGTTGTTTTGATGGACGCAGATCGTCAACTTGTTCGTCTTTTGGGATTTTTGCCGTTTGAAATGGCGGAAGATAAGCGTGTAGAAGGCTCTATTGCAACCAATTTCGCAAACTACAAGTTTGCGGATGGCAGTTTTGATTATAACTTCTCTAACGGTAAAATTGTTTGGAGAATGACGTCGTCCTTCCGTGATAGTTTGGTTGGCGCGCAGTTGTTCCAGTATATGATTCGTTGCTCCTGCTCGACGATTGATAAGTACAACGATCAATTCTTGGCGATTAGCGAAGGCAAACTTTCTTTGGCGGATTTCATCGAAAAGAACTCTTAATAATTTACGATAACTGAAACCTGGCAGGCGCAACCTGCCAGGTTTTAAGGAGCATTTATGTTAATCTATGATATCATTACGACGGTATGCCTTGCGGGATTGCTCGGTTTTGCTATCTACTTTTTGATTTCCCTGTTTTGCAAAAAACATCGTGAAAAGGTAGAGTTTATACGCGGTTTCAAAAAGGGTAAGGTTGCGGGGATTTATATTGTTGCGCTTGTTTTGTATGCCTTGGGGCATATGTATTCGGGGAAAACTTTTCTCAACGCAATACTTGATTCCAGCGGTGAAGTCATCGATACCGTCGTGTTAAAATTTAAGACGTCTTCCATTAGTGCATTGATGCAGGATAATGCTTTTTATAAGATTACTGTCTATTTTTGCTTCTTCATGATTTTCGTTAACGCGCTCTTGTTTACGATTTCGTTGTTGGGGCAATATACCTGGTTGCGTATGCAAAGGCATCAATTCCGCCGTGGTGGTTGTGATAAATTGATTCTTGTAGGAAACAACGAAGAAAGTTTGTCATTATATAAAAGCGCGGAAAGCCGCTATAAGTGCGTGCTTTTTGATGCGATTAACGATGAAACTGGCGTGAAGTTGTATTCTGAACAAATCTTTTATCAAAACATCTCGGGCGAAACCCATATTGCGCAAACCATTTTCGAATGGAAAAAATGGCAAAAGAAAGCCTTTTGCGTGGTCGTTAATACGGGGGATGAAAACAAGAATATCAATATTTGTCGTGCCTTCATTGCAAAATTGGACGCGTTGGATAAAGAGAGCCAAGAAAAATACTTCCAAACGATGAAAGTGTTTGTTTTTGGCGACCCACGTTATGCTGCGATCTACGAAGATATCGTGTCAAGTGCGCACGGTGTTATTCATTATATAAATAAATACCAGCAAATCGCCATAGATTTTATTGAGCGTTATCCCTTGACTCAATTTATGGATGAAAAACAAATTGACTACAAGACGTCTTTAATTAAAAGGGACGTTGAAATAAACGTATTCTTAATCGGGTTTGGTAAGACGAACCAACAAATCTTCTTGACGTCGGTTGCGAATAATCAATTTTTGACAGCAGCGGAAAATGGCGGCGATCCCATACTTAAAAAGGTGAACTATCTTATCTTTGATAAGCAGCGCGCGGAAAACAACAAGAATCTGAATCACAGTTATTATCGTTTCCGAAATGAAACCATGGGGGCAAATAAGGATGAGTATCTTCCGTTCCCCGAAATTCCGGCCACTGAAATTTACTATAAGTTGGACATCAATGATTCCCATTTTTATACCAGAATTCGTGAACGCGCGATGCGCTCTCCCGATGATGCAAACTACGTCGTTATTGCATTTGGTACGGATTTGGAAAATATTGATATGGCGCAAAAGTTGGTGGAAAAGCGCCGTGAATGGAATTTGCACAACTTGATCATCTTCGTGAAGGCGCGCAAGTGGACGAAGGAGCAAACGTTGCTTGAAGACGAAAACTGTTACTTTATCGGAAACGAAGAAAAAATCGTGTACGATATCAAAGAATTGACTGGGGACCGCATTTACCATATGGCGCATATGCGCAATGAAATTTACGATGTGGAATACGACATTACCCATTCCTACGTAAAGGAAATCACGGACGAATATCTTGATAAGAAAAAAGTGGAATCAAATAAAACTTGGTACACTAAGAAAACACAGGTGGAACGCGAATCGAATATTTATTCTTGTTTGAGTCTTCGCTCGAAGTTGCATTTGATGGGGTTGGATTATTGTCCGATTCATGAAGAGCGTGTTGCTTTGACGGAAGAAGAATATTTGAAACATTATGCGGGTGATGATTTGCCAATCTTTGATCGCTACGCGTTGAAGGCGAAGGGTAAGAAGGTTGCTTATTATGATTTGATGTTTGCGGAAGGCCGTAGAAAAAATATGGCGATTCATGAACATCAACGTTGGAACTCCTTTATGATTAGTAAAGGGATCATTCCAGCAACAAAGGAATTGATTTTGACCGAACAATACTGGGAGAACGGAAAACTCAAATATTCGAACGGGAAAAACTACGTAATGCGCCGACATGGCAATATCACGACATTTGACGGGCTGGTTCACTTCCGTAAAATGGTGGCGGAACGCGACGGGAAGAGTGAACTTGAAACGGACGTTATCAAGTATGATTATCAAATCTTGGATGACGCTTACTGGATCCTTGGGCAAAACGGAATGAAAATTGTTTACAAAAAATAATCAAAGGAAAAAGGGAATACTATGTACGCAAGGTATGAAACTTTTACGGCGGCGATTGTTCGAATTCATCGCTGTATTCACAAACTTAAATCGGAAGTTATGGCGGAATATCGTTTAAAGAGTCCGCATGTGTCCTGTTTATATTATTTAGGTAGGGCAGAAGGTATGACAGCGAAGGATATTTGCGATTTGAGCGCGGAAGATAAATCGTCTATATCCCGTTCGATTGACTACTTGGAAGAGCACGAGTATATCGTTTGTAAATCGGATGCGAAAAAGCGCTACAAAGCGGTGTTAACCTTGACGGAAAAGGGGCGCGCCGTATCAAAGCGTATGGAAGAGAAGATTGCCGAAGTCTTGAAGAAAGCAGGCGTTGGCATTACCGATCAAGACGAAAAGGTTTTTTATACTACTTTGCTTGCAATTTGTGATAATTTGCAACGGGTTTGCGCGGAATATGGAGATTGAAATGATGGAAAAATATGCTTGGACGGCAAAAATTAAAGACGGAATGAAAGACGAGTATATTCGTCGCCACAACGAAATTTGGCCTGAGTTGGTTGCGCTTTTAAAAGCGGCGGGCATTTGCAATTATACGATATGGGCGGACGGCAATACGCTGTTTGGTTATTATGAATGTGAAAAAGGGGTAGAATTTGCTGCAAAAACGCAAGCACAAAGCCCGATTGTTGATAAGTGGAACGAATACATGAAAGACGTAATGGTGATGGAATTAGACCCTGTTACGGGCGCACAGCCGCAACTTTCCTGCGTATTCACGTTAGAATAAAAGAAAAAACACGCCGAACGGCGTGTTTTTAATAATTTGCATTTATAAAAAACCGATGATAAGGATAATTAAGACGATGATTATAAAATCTGAAAAAACTAGTTGGTTCTTTTAGGCTCATTGTTCATAATCTTATAAGTAATTATAATTATGAAATATGTGACAAGGGTACCGATTGTGTATGCGATCATATCCCCCCAAAGGAATTTAGGTGTTTTATCAAACGGATTGAATACCATCAAAACGTAAGGGCGTAATACTTCCCATACGACGCATTCTATTACAGCTAACAACAGGTAAAACGTTAAAGCGGTGGGGCATTTTTTTTGATGAATTGTAAATAGCAAACAGGAAAAGGCAGGTATCATAATACCTGCACCCACGTCGTTAAAATAGTTGATCATAAAGAAGGATATCCAGTCTTTATTTTCATCTAATTTTGGTTTAATCCAAGCGGTGTTGATTAAATAAGAAAGCGAAATAAAAAGAATAATGGCCGCGTTGACGATGATTAAAGTCTTTCTCTGCTTCTTATTAAGAGGCTTGCCGAGCATTTTATAAAATGCACAAAATCAAGACAGCAACAATAATCGCGCCAACCATTCCAAAAAATCCTAATCCGTTGCCCATGATTAGTACCTCCTTAGTGTGATTTAATTTATTATAGCACCAAATTTGGGATATGTCAACGAGAATATAATATTTTAATAATTTTAAAGTGCTTGTAATAGCGATTGAAAAATTGCAGATGGGATAGAAGAAAAATAAACCGAGCCTTGTAAAGGTTCGGTTTATTTCTTGTTTTTGGTGGAGATAAGCGG
>JAZOLF010000089.1:0-16778 GCA_045652785.1 Candidatus Scatosoma sp.
AACGCAGGACTATCCCGCAATGGGCTTTTCCATTCGCTACGATAACGGCGTGTTTAAGCGAAAAATCGTGGACGGTTGGCAGTCCGAATTGCCCGACGTTGGGTTGCCCGGCGGCGAGGATTGGCTCACGCAAAGAAGCGACAAAATCTTTACCGTAAAATTCGACGGTTGGATTGAGGAAAAGTGGACGGAAAACGGATTGGAAACAATTTACCGCGACCCTAAAGAAATTCAAGCGGTTGCATACGATATGATGGTTTCGGGCTACGACAGTAAGGCGGTGTCTGTCCTTCGTCTTTGGAAAGCGCGTAGCGTTCAAAACTTCGATATGAAACTGTTCTCGCAAGGTGATTACGCTGCGGTAATGCAGGAAGACAACGATGCGGAACTCATTTCCAAAGTCCTGTATCCTGCCGACAACCACGCAGAAGGGAAGTCCTTGCGCTTGAAACAGCAATATTTCTTGGTTTCGGCATCCTTGCAAAACATTCTCGCCGACCATAAGCGCAGATACGGGTCTCTACGTTTGTTGCCCAAAATGGCGGCAATTCACTTGAACGATACGCACCCTGCGTTGGCTGTTCCCGAATTGATGCGTTTGCTCATCGATGAAAACGGTATGAGTTGGGACGACGCTTGGGAAATCACCACATCCGTATGCGCATACACCAACCACACGGTTTTGGCGGAAGCGCTTGAAACCTGGCCGGAAGACTTGATTGCAAGAAGATTGCCCCGTATCTATTCGATCTTGAAAGAAATCAATCGCAGACTTTGCGAAGATTTGTGGCAAAAGTTCCCCGGTGACTGGGATAAGATTGCAAGAATGGCAATTATGTCTTATAACACCGTTAAAATGGCAAACCTTTCCGTGCACGGTTCGCACCACGTAAACGGCGTTTCGGGTTTGCATAGTGACATCATTAAGGAAAGCATTTTCAAGGATTATCACGATTACACGCCGCAAAAGTTCACGAACGTGACGAACGGTATCGCGCACAGACGTTGGCTCAATCAATCGAATCCCGAACTTTGCGCGTTGCTTGACGAATGTATCGGTGCAGGCTATGCAAAAGATGCGGCAAAACTTGGCGACTTCTTAAAATATGAAAACGACGGCAGCGTTTTGCAACGTTTGGAAGAAATCAAGCGCATCAAAAAGCAGCAATTTGCGGATTTTGCTTTCAAAAAGCAAGGCTCGTTGATTGATCCCAACAGCATCTTTGACGTTCAAGCAAAGCGTTTGCACGAATATAAGCGCCAACTTTTGAACGTCCTGCACGTTATTACCGATTATATCCAACTCAAAGAAAATCCCGATATGCCGATGCAGCCCAAGACGTATATCTTTGCGGCAAAAGCGGCGGCAGGGTACTATATGGCAAAGAAAATCATCAAACTCATTTGTTTCCTTGCCGAAGACATTAAAAAGCACCCGAAAATCCGCGAAAAACTCAACGTTGTGTATATGGAAGACTATAACGTCACGATGTCCGAAATGTTGATGCCTGCAACGGAAATCTCCGAGCAAATCTCTTTGGCAGGGAAAGAAGCCAGCGGTACGGGGAATATGAAGTTCATGATCAACGGCGCATTGACCATCGGTACGATGGACGGCGCGAACGTTGAAATGAGCGAAAAAGTGGGTATGGACAATATCTATATCTTTGGGCTGAGAGCGCACGAAGTGGAAGATATTTGGCGCAACGGATATTCCGCAAGCGTTTACTACAACAATGATCCTATGTTGAGAAAGGTAATCGAAGCCTTGATTGTAGGCTTTAACGGGGAAAGTTTTGCCGATATTGCAAACTACTTGTTGACGGGCTCGCCCGTAGCCGATCCGTATATGTGTATGGCGGATTATCAATCGTATTTGAGTACGCAGGATAAACTTTCCGAATTGTACGCAAAGGATAAGCGTACTTGGAACCAAAAATCCTTGCGCAACATCGCGGCGGCTGGCTATTTTGCAGCGGATAGAAGTATCGCAGAATACGCAGAACGCATTTGGAACTTGAAACCTTTACACTAATTATAGGCTAATTTGTGAAAAGCCGTATTTTCTACGGCTTTTCATCTATTTTACGATTATGAGCACGATTTATTATAATCCGTTGGATTTGCATTGTAAATCCATAACAGGAGCGGCGGCAACAGGGGAAGAAGTGTGTTTCAACCTTATATGCTTGGACAAGCCCGCAAGTCTGACGGCTGAAAATTATCAAAAACCGAATAAAAACGCCTATTTTACGCTGAATAAGGACGGGGCAGATGCTACTTGTTATCCGATGAGAATAACGGATTGTGGGTGGCAAATACGCCTTAAAATCCAAGAGCGCGGCTTATATTATTATCGTTTCCGTATCGAAGAAGAAGGGGACGTTTGCGAAAACGTGGACGGGTATGGGGAACTCAACGCCAAAAACGGCAAATCTTTCCTGCTTACCGTCTATGAAAAAGGCTATAAAACCCCCGAATGGTTCAAAGGCGGGGTAATGTACCAAATCTTTCCCGACCGTTTTGCCAAAGGTAGTATGTCTGATATAGGTATTACGCCTGACATAATAGATCGAATTCGCAGGGACGACTGGGGAGGCATCCCGTCGTACAAGCCTAACGCCAAAGGGAAGGTACTCAATAACGACTTTTTCTGCGGAAATTTGCAAGGAATTAAAGAAAAATTGCCATATTTGCGGGATTTAGGCGTGACGGTTCTCTATTTGAACCCGATTTTTAAGGCATATTCTAACCATCGCTATGACACGGGAGATTATATGGAGATCGACCCGTATTTGGGCTCGAAAGAAGACTTTGAACAACTTGTCAAAACCGCTAAAAAACACGGAATTCGCGTCATTTTAGACGGTGTATTTAATCATACGGGGGATGATAGCGTATATTTTAACAAATATGGGCATTATCCGACGGTTGGTGCGTATCAATCGAAAGATTCGCCTTACTATTCGTGGTATGATTTTGAAAAATACCCCGATAAATACCGTAGTTGGTGGGGAATTGACATTTTGCCTGAAACCAACGAGCAATCCCCCGAATATCAGGAGTTCATTTTCGGTGAAAATGGGGTGCTAAAAACTTGGCTGAAAAGCAAAATAGGCGGGTATCGGCTCGATGTTGCGGATGAATTGCCCGATTTTTTCTTAAAAATGTTGCGAAAAAGCGTAAAATCGAGCGACGAAGACGCAATTATCATCGGCGAAGTGTGGGAAGATGCGTCGGATAAAGTGGCGTATGATGAGCGTAGAAAGTACTTTCAAGGTTATGAGCTCGACAGCGTTATGAATTATCCTTGGAAAGATAGTATCGTTGAATATATCAAAACGGGGAACGTAGAACGTCTTTCTCGCTCCATTCGAACGCTCATAGACCATTATCCAAAGCAAAGTTTGGATTGCTTAATGAACGTTTTAGGAACGCACGATACCGCGCGTATTTTGACCGTTTTAGGCGGCATTTATTGTAAAAATAAGGATGAAATGGCGCAAGAAAGTGCGTATTTATCGCCAAAAATGAAAGAAAATGCAATAAAAATGCTGAAAATGGCAACCATTTTGCAATTTACCTTACCTGGCGTACCTTGCATTTATTACGGGGATGAAAACGGTATGGAAGGACACATTGATCCGTTCTGCCGTATGTGTTTTGACTGGGAGCATTTGAACGAAGATTTAATCAATCATTATAAAATCCTGTCGAAAATCCGCGCGGATTATAAGGAAGTATTTGCAAAAGGACGTTGGCAGGAAGTTTTTGCGAAAAGCGGCTTGATGATTTTTAAACGCGAATCCGCCGGAAAAACCTTGTATGTTTATACGAACAATTCGCAAAACGAAAAGTCTTTCAAAAAAGACGGAAAAATATTTAAGGATTTAATACAAGGAACCGTCCAAGAAAACGGCATAAAAATTGCAGCGTTTGGATATGGAATTGTTGAAGAAATTGCATCAAATATATAAATAAGGAAAAAAATACGAAAAGTCTTATTTATCAAAAATATGTATTTCAAAACAAAAATGTGCTGAAATTACCGTTTTTTCTACTATACTATTCGTAAAACCTGTGTTTTACGAATAGTTATGCGTGTGTGTAGAACACGATAAAAAAAGAAACTTTTTGCACCACGCTTTATTATTTGTATGCTTATAATGAAAAATGTCCTGGAAAAACCAGGACATTTTTATTTTGCTATATATACTACTCTCTATTGTTCGTTTGTCCAAGCGTTTACAAGGCGCACCGCTTGCATCGCATCCTTTGCATATCCGTCCGCAGAAATCTTTTGCGCGTATTCTGCGGTCAAAACTGCGCCGCCTACCATCACTTTAAGGTTCGGAGCGTTTTTCTTCAATAATCGGATGGTTTCTTCCATCGATGGAACGGTCGTCGTCATCAATGCGGACAGCCCCACAATGCTTGCTTTTTCCCGCAAAACGCATTCTACAACCCTTTCAGGCGGTACGTCTTTGCCTAAATCAATAATTTGATAGCCGTAATTGCTCAAAATTGTGCCGACAATGTTCTTTCCGATGTCATGAATATCCCCTTTGACCGTCGCAAGCACAATTTTTGCTTTCTTTTCCGTGTTTATCTCGTCGTTTGCAAGAGAAACTTTGATGCGTTCAAATGCTGCCTTTGCTGCATCGGCACTCATCAAGAGTTGCGGCAAGAAAGCACGTTTTTCTTCGTACGCCTGCCCTACGGTATTGAGCGCTGGAACAATATATTCTTCGATAATTTCCTGTGCATTAATCGTCGTTAAAAGCGCGAAACATTCCTTTCTTGCAGCATCCTTTAAGCCGTGAATAATAGCGTCCTTTAAGGGAGATTTTTCGCCTGGCTCCACCACTTTTTGGGCAATTTCGGATGCTTTTACTGTTGAAATCGACATTTTTGGCAAGCGTTCGGTAATTAAATGGACATATTTCGAACAGTTGCTATCCTTTCCGCTCAATGCTAAATAGGCATGATAGGTTTTCATCATTTCCGCAGAGTTCGGGTTGATAATTGCCGCCGACAATCCCTTTTCCAAAGCATACGAAAAGAAAGTAGAATTGATAGCGTCGCGACAAGGCAATCCAAAGGAAACATTAGAAACGCCAAGCGACGTCCCCACCCCTAACTCGCCACGCAAGCGGATGAGAGATTCCAAGGTGACTTTTGCGGCGTTCTGATCGGCGCTGATTGCCATTGCCAGCGGATCAACCAAGAAATTCTTGCGCGAAATGCCGTATTTTGCCCCTTCTTGGATGATTTTTCGGGCAATTCTCACTCTTCCGTCCGCTGTTTCGGGAATTCCATTCTCGTCTAATGTCAAGGCTATTACAACCCCACCATACTTCTTGACGAGTGGGAATACCGCATCCATACTTTCCTGCTTGCCGTTCACGGAATTGACAAGCGGTTTACCATTATAAATGCGCATCGCCTTTTCCATCGCCGCATAATCGGACGTATCAATTTGCAAAGGCAAGTTTGTGACTGCTTGCAATTCTTGGATATACTTTGGAAGTTCTTCGCTTTCGTCTAAATCAGGCAATCCAACGTTGACGTCCAAGATTTGCGCACCATTTTCTTCCTGTGAAATCCCTTCCGCCAAAATGTAAGCAATGTCTTTCTCAATAAGCGCCTGTTTGAAACGCTTTTTCCCCGTAGGATTGATGCGTTCGCCGATGATAACGGGCGTATTGAAGTTTACAGTATGCGTGTAAGAAGAAACAACTGTATCCCATTTTTCGACAAGCGGCTGCACGGGAATATCTTTCGTTTCGGCAACCACTTTTTGAATATAGAACGGCGTAGTACCACAGCAGCCACCTACTAAACGCGCTCCTTTTTGTACAAAATTCGCGATAAAAGCGGCAAAATCGTCTTCGGAAACGTCAAAAAGTGTCTTTCCATCTTTTTCAATGGGCAAGCCAGCGTTTGGTTTCACCAAAACAGGCACAGATGCGCAGGCAAGCAACTCTTCCACCGTCGTTTCCAACTGTTTCGGTCCAACCGAGCAATTCACGCCGACGGCAGCAACGCACAATCCTTCGAGCATAGCCACCATTGCGGCAGGTGTTGCGCCTGTCATTAACTTTGCGTCTTCACCGAATGCGCAGGAAACAAAAATCGGCAGATTAGAGTTCTCTTTTGCCGCAAGAACCGCCGCTTTGCATTCAAGCGAATCATTCATCGTTTCGATAAGCAGCAAATCCACTCCGTATTTTACGCCCAACCGCACCGTTTTTGCAAACACTTCGACGGCATCTTCAAAATCTAAATCGCCATACGGTTTCAACATCTTTCCGCAAGGACCGATATCGAGCGCAACCCACTTTTCCTGCGTTCCGAATGACAGTTTCGCCCCATGTCTTGCGTTATGGACGGCTGCGGCAATCACTTGCTCTAATTCTTCGTCGGAGAACTTTAACCCGTTTGCGCCAAAAGTGTTCGTCGCAACAATATTACTCCCCGCATCAAAGTACGCTTTATGAATGCCTTGCACAACTTCCGCATGCGTGACGTTCCAGCGTTCGGGCAATTCGCCAAGAGGCAAGCCGCTCGCTTGCAAAAGCGTGCCCATTCCGCCATCCAAATAGACGGTATTTTGTTCTAAATACGTTTTTAAATCCATAATCAATCTCTTTTGTAATCGCACGATTGCATCGTACAGTTTGCGCAGGCAGTTTCCTGCGATTTTCTACATTTTTTTGTGACGGGAATTATCGCTGAAACGGATTTGGTTGGCGACATCATAAGCGTATCCGTTAAAGTTACGCCCACTTTTTTCTCGGGAGATAATATCTGAAAGATATTACGCTGCGCCAAAAGCGAAAAATCGCCATATCCAGGGCTAAAACGGCGCTCTAAGGTAAAACCTTGTTCCGCGTATTTTTGTGCGATATTTGCGCAAAATAAGTCGCAGGTTTGTTCGATGCGCTCTGTGCCGAGCGCTTGAAAAAACAAGCCCTTTATCGGTGCAACTTTCGCGTATCTTGCAATCAATCGGTCAATCCCTATCCCCACCGTCGCGACAAAAAGCAAAACCTTTTCCGCGTTTTCAAGCGGCAACGATTTACTTTCTCTTGCCTGCGGTACAAGATCAAAAAAAAGTTCTTTCGGTAGTTCGCAGTAGGTCACTTTCGGGGTAAAAGTATCTTTGGATAGATCCAAGCATTCACGAAATACCTGCAAAATGGTGTCATCTACTTGAATGCGCATTCCGGCGTATCGAAATACTTCCTTTTCGTCAATAGGCGGCAAGGTATTTAGTTGTTGCGTAAAAACATTATACATTTTTTCCGATAATGGATGCCAAGTTGCTTTGGATTTTTGCCGCAACGTTGGGTTTATTCATGGAGTATATGTGTACGTTTTTTATGCCGTTTGCGAACAAATCGATAATTTGGTCGGTTGCGTATGCAATCCCAGCATCTTTCATCGCCGCAGGATCGTTGCCGAAGCGGTCAACAATCGTTTTGAACCGTTGTGGAACAAAGGATCGTGAAAGCGCAATCGCACGTTTTACCTGATTTGCGTTGGTGATCGGCATAATCCCCGCGATTACAGGCACTTCAATACCTGCATCACGAATTTTATATAAGAAGTTATACAGCAAATTGTTATCAAAGAACATTTGCGTTGTCAAAAACTCGCAACCAGCATCCACTTTTTCTTTCAAATAGCGAATATCATCCTTTTGGTTGGCGCTTTCGGGGTGTACTTCGGGATAGCAAGCCCCGCCGATGCAAAAATCTCCATTCGCTTTGAGTTCGTGGATCAAGTCAACCGCATGATGATAGCACCATTTTGAGCGATCCTGCCCTTTCATTTCTTCGGGAATGTCACCGCGCAAGGCTAAGACGTTTTTCACGCCCGCAGCCTGAAAGTCTGCAATACGAGCCGCAACCGTTTCTTTTGTAGAAGATACGCAAGTAAGATGCGCCAAAGACGGAACGCCAAACTCTTCGCGAATACTCTTTGCAATATCCAAAGTATATTTACTTGTACCGCCCCCAGCGCCGTAAGTGACGCTCATAAATGCGGGACGAAGACGAGCAATTTCTTCCGTTGCCGCCTTTACGCCATAAAATAAATCAGATGTCTTCGGGGGAAAGACTTCAAAGGACAGCGAATATTGATTTTTTTTGAAAATTTCAGTCAACTTCATAATGTAAACTCCATTTTTTTGATTATAGCACATTCCCCTGCGGAATTCAATAGATTGACGGCAGAAAACAAATCTTTTTCCTATTTTTTGACAAACAACTTTTCGGGAAATCTTGACAAACGCAAAAAAAATGGATACAATAGAAATATGGCTAAGACATCTTATTATATGGAACGGAATATCCACGATTTGGACAAAATCGGCGAACTGCTTGCAGATCTGCCCCCTTTTTGTGAAGACTACTTTTTAGGGATTGAAACCCGCACGAGTAGCCAAACTCGCTTAAAATACGCCTACGATTTGCGTATTTTCTTCGATTTTATCTGCAAAAAGCGTTTGCGCGGGAAAACGGTAGATACCTTTACGCTCGAAGATTTAGAACGCTTGCAGCACAACGATATTGAAGCATTTTTGGGGTATTTATCAAACTATACCTATGGCGAAAAGCGGCTTACCTGCGACGAACGTGCTAAGGCGAGAAAACTCTCAGCGGTGCGCGCTATCTTTAAGTACTTCTTTTCTCGCGGGTTGATTCGCGTAGATAACGCGGCGAAAGTTCCCACGCCCAAGCAACACGACCGTGAAATTATCCGTTTAGATGCGGCGGAAGTATCCGATTTATTGACGGTGACGGAGAATGGTACGGGGCTTTCTAAGCATGCATCGCACTACCATGCAAAAACGGCGGTACGCGATCGCGCGATCCTTACTCTCTTTTTGGGTACAGGCATCCGTATTAGTGAGTTGGTTGGCTTGGATAACGATAGTTTTAACTTTTCCGATAATTCCTTTGTGGTCACAAGAAAAGGCGGAAATCGGGCGATTTTATTCTTCTCGGACGAAGTCCGCTACGCTTTGATGGAGTATATCGACGAAAAGCGCAACGACGTAAAAGTCCCCGATGACGAGCCGGCATTCTTCCTTTCGATGCAATACAAGCGTATCAACGTCCGTTCGGTCGAGATTTTGGTCAAAAAATACAGCAAAATCATTACGCCGCTCAAAAAAATTACGCCACATAAGTTGCGTAGTACCTATGGTACGAAACTTTATAGCGAAACACAGGATATTTATATCGTTGCGGATGTATTAGGCCACCGCGACGTAAACACCACAAAGAAACACTATGCGGCGGTCACGGAAGAAAACCGCAGAAAGGCGGCGCAGGTTGTCAAACTTCGCCCCGACGATACGCCGAACGACCCGCAACCCCCAAAGGATGAACCATAAATGCAAGACATTCGAAAAGAAAGCATTGAAAAAATCTATATAATTCAACCGATTACCCGTGAAAATGCCGAGAAATACAAAGTTTTACACGCCGAAGCGGTTTCCTTAATTGAAAGCGCGGGTGCGGCGTATGCGGGTACGATCTATCAAAACGTCAAGGAAATCAACCCCGCTACTTTTATCGGGGAAGGCAAGTTAGCGGAACTCAACGATCGGTTGGACGGCTTGGATTTGACCGTTTTGTTTAATGGGGAACTCACCCCGTCGCAAACCCTGAACATTTCCGCAGGCGTTGGCGATAAAAAAGTCATTGACCGCACTACGCTGATTTTGGACATCTTCGCAAAAAATGCAAAAAGCGCCGAAGGCAAATTGCAAGTTGAACTTGCCCAACTCAAATATATCTACCCCCGCCTGAAAGGCAAAGGCGCGGAACTTTCCCGTTTGGGCGGCGGCGTTGGCACGCGCGGGCCCGGTGAAACGAAACTCGAAACAGATCGTAGATACATTCGTGGGCGCTTGAAATACTTGGAAGATCGGTTAAAGGAACTTGAACAGCGCCGCGCACTTTTGACCGAACGAAGAAAAAAGGATAGCGTGAAGACGATTGCACTCGTCGGTTATACGAACGCGGGAAAATCAACTTTGATGAACCTGCTGACGGGCGCGGACGTGTATGTAAAAAATGAATTGTTTGCGACGCTTGATCCCACTTCACGTTCTTTTACGATTGACGACGTAGAGTTTTTGCTCATTGATACGGTCGGTTTTTTGCAAGATTTGCCCCATAAACTCATTGATGCGTTCCATTCTACGCTTGAGAGTGCGCTGCATTCCGATTTGGCGTTAATCGTCTGTGATGCGACGGGTGAATACGATATGCAACGGGAAACGACAATGCAAACCCTGCAAGAAATGGGTTTTACAGGCGAAACCCTTTTGGTGATGAACAAGACGGAAAACATGGACGATACCACCGCTTTGCCAAATGATTGCATTCCTATCTCCGCTCGCACAGGCAAAGGCATAGACAACCTAAAACGGGCAATTTTGCAGCATTTTGCATCCGATTTTTACTTTTGCGATTTGTTTGTACCCTATGCGCAAATGAGCGCCTATGCAAAACTCAAACCGCTGCTGACCGAACGTTCTTCGTCGTTTACAGATGACGGGCAGGAACTATCTATCGTTATTCCATCTCGATATGCGGAGAAAATTACGCCGTTTTTAGTAAAAAAGACAAAATAAAAAATCACCCGCGCAGGGTGATTTTTTCTTATTTTCCATCATATTCATCGGGGTTCGTATAGATTTTGTCAATTTTAATCGACGCAACGTCGTCAAACTCAATACACTTCCCGCAGTTGTCGCAGACCTTCTTCGGGTCTAAATCGCAAATCTCGCATTCAAAGCAGTTGATACATTCACGGTCATACAAAACACACTCTTTTACACGCTTTTCCATGATACACTCCTAATTTCGTCGTAAATTACCTATATTATAGCATAAAAAATAAAAAAATCAAGAAAAATATATGAACATTTGTTTGATTTTTCGAAAAAAGTGTGCTATAATGTGGTTAGATGGTTATGCTAAGGAGAAAATGATATGATTCGCGAAGAAAAATTGACAAAAGTTATGGACTATATCCGAAAGTTTCAGGAAGAAAACGGTTACACCCCGTCCGTTCGTGAAATCGGGCAAGAATGCGGGATCAAATCCACCGCCACCGTACATACCTATTTGGAACGCTTACGCGAAAAAGGCTATTTGACAAAGACTGACCATAAAAAGCGCTCCGTGACCGTAGGAAAAGGCTCGGGCGTAAGCATTCCTTTGATCGGTACTGTCACCGCTGGGCAACCGATTTTTGCATATGAAAACTACGAAGATTACTACACCTTCCCTACTGGCGAGTTTAAGGGTGACGAGTTGTTTATGCTCCGCGTTCAAGGCACGTCTATGATCGACGCAGGCATTATGAACGGCGATAAAATTATTGTCCGCCGCCAGCCCAACGCCGAAAATGGTGAAATCGTGGTTGCTTTGGTGGAAGATTCGGCAACCGTTAAGCGTTTGTACCGCAGAAACGGGCAAATCGTTTTGCATCCTGAAAACGAAGAACTCGAAGATATGATTTATGCGGAAAATGAAGTATCCATTTTGGGCAAAGTCGTTGGTTTGATGCGCAACTACCGCAGTTAATTCCTATAATAGCAAATAAAAAAACACTTTATCGCAATGATAAAGTGTTTTTTGTTGTTCAAACGATTACAAGTTTTGCAAATATGCCACTTCCATTTCAGTAAGTTCACGAACTTCGCCGCGATCAAGCCCTTTCATTTTTAAAGAACCGATTGCAACCCGTTTCAGGAATGATACGTTTTTGCCGATGGCTTCAAACATACGGCGCACTTGGCGATTTTTGCCTTCCTTAATGATGATTTCAACCTTCGTATATTCCTTGTTGGTTTCCACGATGTTTGCCTTACACTTTTTAGTCAAAACGCCATCTAATTCAACGCCAGAACGAATGGGGTTCAAGTCCTTATGCGTGACAATCCCTTCAATTTTAGCCACATAAGTTTTTGGAACTTCGTGCGTTGGATGGGTCAATTTTTGCGCCAAATCCCCATCGTTGGTAAACAGCAACAAACCTTCGGTTGCATAGTCCAAACGCCCCACAGGGAAAAGGCGACCAACACCTTCGGGCAGCAAATCCATAACCGTTTTTCTACCACGGTCGTCCTTTGCCGTACAAACGTACCCTTTCGGTTTATTCATCATATAATATTTGAACTCCGTTTCCTTTCTTTCGATAACTCTACCGTCCAAGCAAACGACGTCCTTTTCGTCAATATGCATACCGAGTGTTGCAATTTCGCCGTTGACAGTCACACGGCAACTTTCGATCATCTGATCGGCATGGCGGCGGCTGGCAACCCCCATATCTGCCAAAAACTTATTAATTCTCATAGCCTTCTTCCTTTGGGTTTCTTTATCGTTTATAGTTTATACAAAATCCCCGAAAAAAGCAACCGTTTTGTCAAATATATTTCAAATTGTCCGACAATTTTCTTGTTTTCCTTGCTATCCAAGGGTTTTGCGACGATTTCTATATGATCTTCTTCGCCATCCATCATCGGATAGGAATAATTTTCATCTACCAACCCTTGCCCGCCGTCGAATGAAAGTACCGTTCCTTTTTGCAAAATCGTCTTATTCTCGTATTTTTTAAACGCATCGTTCAGCAAAGAAACGCTGCGATTATACATATCCGCACAGTTTAGTACGGTACAAATAAGCCGCATTCCGTTTCGCTCCGCAGCGCTCACCAAACAGCGCCCCGCCTGCTTTGTATAGCCAGTTTTTACCCCGATTACCCCATCGCACATCGTTAACATTTTATTCTTATTCGTCCAGTTTCTCGGCGCATAATACTTAGTTGCAACAATCTGGCAAAAGTTTGAATTTTGCATCGCGTATGCTGTAATCAAAGACAAGTCCACCGCCGTCGTATAATGGTTTTTAGACGGCAATCCGTGCGGATTTTGAAATCGAGTATTCAAAGCCCCCGAATGTGCAGCAACGGCGTTCATACGGCTCACAAAAGCGGCGTTTCCGCTATCCACCCACTCAGCCAAAGTGACAGCACAATCGTTTCCTGAACGCAACATCAGCCCGTATAGCAGGTCTTTTGCTGAATACAAATCCCCTTCTTTTAGATAGACGGAAGAACCTTCCACGCCTACGGCGTTTGCGGGAATCGGACGCTCCTTCTCTAAATCAACGCCACTTTCCAAAACGGCGATTGCCGTCGCGATTTTCGTCGTGCTTGCCATCGGCAAGCGAACGTCCCCATGCGATTGATATAAAACTCTTCGGCTATCCGCATCCATCACACATTCCGCGGCGCTCCCTGTTGCCGTATCCGCTTTCACGTCTTTCCTTGCTGAAACAATGCAACAAAATGCGCACAAAATTAGGGAAGTGCTTAAAATCACTTTTGCTTTCATATCATTTCCCTGTGATACTCTTTAAAATCTCGCTGGCGCGCTCGACCAAATTGTCCATCGCATCATCCGCAATGCGGAGCAGGCGGCAAGTTTTTCCATCATCTACCAAGAAACCGAGTGGTTTCATAGTCACTACCGCACCATTTCCGCCTGCAAACGGCATTTTTTCGGCTTGTTTGGAACTTTCATTGCCGTATTCCCCGCCGCCCGAAAGATTGCCCACCGCCACGCGCGAAAATGGAATGATTTGCGTACCACTTGCGGTGATAATTGGTTTTCCAAAGACCGCATTTGTGTCAATAATTTCTTGCAAATTGACCGTTGCCGATGCAATTATGTTGCTAATTTTTTCTTCCGACATTGTTTCGCCCCCTTTATAAGGTTTTTAATCATAAAAATCAACTGTTGCGAGATTCCCCATCGAAACTCCAACCGCAAAAAAAGCCGAAAAGAATCACACCCTTTTAATACAATTTTTGTTTCGTATTCCTGGAACGGTTTAGAGAAAAAATCTAAATACTTGATTATATTTTCTATCATTTTTACGAAGAATAGATACTCCGCACCGATTTCAAACACCGATTGAATCTTTGTCAGGCGAACGCTGCTTTTTTCAAAAAACTGCTTTTTACCATCTTTCATTTGCCGATAGGTAAACAAAATTGCTCGTCGCGCCGAAACGTGATAAGCGCATCCGCCTGCGCAGGGGGTTATATACCCACCGAGCAATTTTATTTTAGAAAATAAGTGCAAAGTCGCCCCTACCTTACCGCTGGAAACGTCAAAAAATACGTCTAATCTTAAGCGAATCGGTATCAGGATAAGGAGCAGCAAAATCGCCGATATACATAAAAGAAAACCGCCCATATCAAAAATATGGGCAGTTTTTGCTTATAATATGTAATTTTTTTACACTTCTTCCGAGCCGTCGTCTTCCGTTTCAATATCCGCAATTTCGGCGTCGCCCGCAACCATAGGCGCATCATCGTCTTCTCCGGGGTTGTAAACGTCTTTTTCGTATAAGTACCCTTCATCATCTTCGGATTTCAACGCTTCCCAAGAGTTGATTTCAGTCAACTTCTTCAAGAACTCTTCATAATCGGGCAAATCCTTGATGGACTTCAATTTAAAGCGCTTTAAGAAACTGTCCGTCGTTCCGTAAAGAATGGGTTTACCTGCCGTTTCCTTGCGGCCAACGGGTTCGATCATATCCAAAGTCATAAGCGTTGTAATGGCGTAATCGCTACTTCTCCCATTACGGATCTTTTCAAGTTCCCCGCGCGTAATCGGCTGTTTATATGCGATAATTGCCGCACATTCCAAAATCGTCGCCGTGAATTCCTTTTCGCGGATGGGCGTCAAAACGGATGCAATCGCTTCCTTATAATTGGGGTTGGTCGCAAGTTGCAACTTGTGGTTAAAGTACAACAAATGAATCCCATTATCCCCCGAGTATTTCATTTCTAACTTGCGAATGGCCTTGTCCATTTCGATTTTTGTCACCTGCAACTTTTCGCGGAACATATCTTCTTCGATCGCTTCGCCCGATGCAAACAAAATTGCCTCAATTATATTCATCAATTTCTCCAATTTCTTCGTCCCCCTTGTTCGGATTTTTCTTAATGGTGATTTTCGAGAACAAATCTGGTTGTTCTACGATAACAAACTGGTGTTTCAAAAGTTCCAGCAACGCTTGGAACGTCGTGACAATTTCAGGCGTCGTTGCATCGTCCACGAACAGGTCTTCGAAGTCCAACTCATCTTTCGCCTTAATTTGTTCTTGAATGTACTTAATTTTGTCCTTAACGGTATATTTATCTTTGGGAATACGTCTGGAAACGGGCTTTTTACGCTCCATGGCTTCCCGTTTGAGCAACATATCGTTCAAAGCCTTTACCATACCGTCAAGGCTAAAATCCTTGTACTTAATTTGTACTTCAGAGAAGTCCTTATCGGGTTCTTTGAAGTAATAACCGACCGTTTCTTGCTCTCTCAACTTTTCCGCGCCCTGTTGCAGGAGTTCGTATTCGTCTTTCTACGCCTGAATGAGCATCGCCCCTTCGTCGCCGTAGTCTTCTTCGTCAAACCACTCTTCATCATCGACAGGTAATAAGCGCTTTGCCTTGATATTAATAATTGTTGACGCAATCAAAAGATATTCGCTTGCCTTGTCTAAATCTATGTACGGCAGGGCTTTCATATAATCCAAGAACTGCTCCGTAACTTTGGAAACAAAAATGTCTTTGATTTCAATGCGCGCCTTTTCAATCAAGTACAACAAAAGGTCAAGCGGTCCTTCAAAGTTGTCCAAGACGGTCGTATAATCTACTTCCGTTTCAAAGTTTTTCACCGATTCTGTGGTGAATTTATCCATAATCTCACTCCCTTAAATTATTCTAAAAGATTAAGCCCCAAAATTGTTCAATGGGGAATGCAATCGCTCCGCCGATATACCGCATAGCAAGACCCAGCAGATTGACGTATTGTAAAATGGGTACGTACGATGCGAAAATGTTGATTAAAATCAACCCCATCAAAATATATGATCCGTACGCACGCAGATAGTTCAAAACGTTGTAATGCTTCCGATCCAAAGCGTCCCACATTCTAAACCCATCCAAAGGATAGATCGGCAAGAAATTAAAAACGGCAAAACTTATGGAATAGGAATACAAATACAATGTCAACGCCGATAAGAAAATCGCCATGTATTTCCCTGCAAAAATGGGCAAAACGTATTCATTCGTCAATATCATAATGGGATAGAAGACGAAAAATGCGGTCAGGTAATTTACCAAAATCCCTGCGGCGGACGTCCAGAAACTCCCCCATTTTCGGTTGCGGAAGTTGTTCGGATTTACTGGTACAGGTTTCGCCCAGCCAAACCGTGCGAAGACGAACAAAAAAATCCCTATCGGGTCAAAGTGTTTCATCGGGTTGAGTGTCATTCTTCCCGAAAACTTTGCTGTGGGATCTCCGCACTTATAGGCAATGAGTGCGTGTGCAAACTCATGCAAGGTAAGAACGACAACCACGGCTATAAATGATGCTAATAATGAAACCAAATTCGGCATAATAGAGCGCTATCCTAAACTTATTTGAGAATACGTCAATCCTTTAAGCGTTCAGGAATTACGTCGTTTCTCACCAAATCCGCATACGTTTGCGGTTTTACAATATATTCTGCCACGCCGTCTTTCACCAAAACGCAAGGCGGGATTTTATTTCGGTTATAATTCATCCCCCTAGAATAATTGTAAGCCTCCGTTGAAAGGACCGCCTAAATATCCCCTGTTTTTGCATCTGGTAATTCTACGTTGACCGCAATAATATCCCCACTTTCGCAGCATTTACC
>JAZOLF010000090.1:0-16796 GCA_045652785.1 Candidatus Scatosoma sp.
TTGTTATACTTTGGGCGCAGTTGCTCCCTTGTCGGCGGTGGATACTTGCGTTTGCATGGGCGCATCCGTCGGTATGGCGCACGGGTTCAAGAAAGCGACCAAAGGCGCAAGCAAAAACGTGGCGGTGATCGGGGATTCTACTTTCTTACATAGCGGCGTGACGGGGCTCATCAATGCGGTGTATAACCGCAGCGGTATCACGCTTTTGATTTTGGATAACTCGACGACGGGTATGACAGGGCATCAACAACACCCTGCAACGGGGAAAGATTTGCAAGGCAATCCCGCCCCCATTGTGTTGCTTGACGAACTCGTAAAAGCCTGCGGCGTGAAGGATTTACAAATTGTGGATGCGTATGACGTGAAGAGCGTGGAAACGGCGGTGAAGAAAGCAATCGCCACCGAAGAAGTGAGCGTAATCATCGCGCAACGTCCCTGCGCGCTGCTTGATAAATCGAAAAAGCCGACGGCGGAAGTGACGAACTGTAAGAGTTGCGGTATTTGTATGCGCTTAGGATGTCCTGCTATCAGCATGGGCGAAAACGGGGTAGTGATCGACCAGAATCAATGTACGGGTTGTGGCGTATGCGTGCAGGTTTGTCCTTTCCACGCCATCGAAATTTGACAAGGCGGTGCGACGAATATGATAGATACGATGAACATATTGATTGCAGGCGTTGGCGGACAAGGTACTTTGCTTGCCAGCAGAGTGCTCGGAAAATACGCCATGTTGCTTGGAAAGGATTGTAAACTTTCGGAAATACACGGTATGAGCCAGCGTGGCGGCAGCGTTGTCACCCACGTTCGCATCGGCGAGAAGATCCATTCTCCCGTTGTTTGGGAAGGGAGCGCGGATATGATTATTGCCTTTGAGAGTTTGGAAGCGTTGCGCACGGAGTACTACCTGCGCGACGGCGGTATCCTGCTTGTCAACGACGAAAAGATTTTGCCGATGCCCTGCATTACGGGGATGGCGAAATACCCCGACGACGTAAAGGAGCAGTTGCTTTCGGCTGTACCGAATGCTACGTTCGTACCTGCGCAGGCGTGGGCGATGGAAGCGGGCAATGCAAAGGCGACCAACGTCGTGATGCTCGGGGCGCTGTGCCGTTTGTTTGGCTTTGACAAAGAAGTGATGAGACAAGCGGTGGAACTTTGCGTACCGCCGAAGTTTAAGGAACTCAATTTAAAAGCCTTTGAACTCGGCTACGAAAGAGTGTAAAAAATTATTTAAGAAAAGCATAACGCCGAGTGGCGAAAAGGAGTACGTAAAATGCAATATTTCCAAAAAGATATAGAAACCATGTCCCCCGACCAAAAGAAAGTTTTACAGTCGGAACGCTTGGTGAAAATGGTTAAGCACGTGTACGAAAACCAAAAGCCCTATCGGGAGAAGATGGATGCGATTAAACTCAAACCTTCGGATATTAAATCGATCGATGATATTTATAAATTGCCTTATACGGTAAAACAAGACCTTCGCGACGCTTATCCTTTCGGGATGATGGCTCGCCCCAGAAAAGACATTGTGCGTTTGCACGCATCGTCCGCAACGACGGGTAAATTGACGGTTGCAGGCTACACCAAAAACGATCTTGACATTTGGGCGGATTGCGCGGCAAGATCCTTGGTGATGGCTGGCGCGGATGAAGATAGTATCGTACACATCGCTTACGGCTATGGCTTATTCACGGGCGGCTTGGGGATGCACTACGGCGCGGAAAGAATGGGCGCTTGCGTCACCCCCGCATCCGCAGGGAACACGCAAAAGCAAATTCAACTCATCACCGACTTTGGTGCGGATATTATTTGCTGTACCCCATCCTATATCATTTACCTTGCCGAAGAAATTGAAAAAATGGGCTTGAAGATCGGTACGGACATCAAGTTGAAAGGCGGTGTATTCGGTGCGGAAGCGTGGTCGGAAGGAATGCGCGCGGACATCGAAAAGCGTTTGGGCATTCGCGCTGTGGACATCTACGGTTTGAGCGAAATTGCAGGGCCTGGCGTTGCGTGTGATTGTCAATACAAAACGGGTATGCACATTCAAGACGATCACTTCTATCCCGAAATTGTGGACGTGGATACGCTGGAACCCCTGCCTTACGGCGAAAGCGGGGAACTTGTATTCACGACGCTTACGAAAGAAGGGATGCCTTTGCTCCGTTATAGAACGCGCGATATTGCAAGTTTGAATAACGACCCTTGTCCTTGCGGCAGAACGACTGTGAAACTCAATAAAATTACGGGTAGAAGCGACGATATGTTAATTATCCGTGGCGTAAACGTATTCCCTTCGCAAATTGAAAGCGTGCTTTTGCAAACGAAGGAAGTTGAACCCCATTACCATATCAACGTTGACCGTATCAACAATTTGGACGTTATGGAAATCGTGATTGAACTTTCCCCCAGCGTTTCGATTGACGAAATCAGTCACGTGGAAGAAATCCGCAGAAAGTTGGCGGCCGATATGGCGTCGGCGCTGTCTGTAAGCGCAAAAATCACTCTTGTTTCCCCTGGCACGGTTGCCCGTAGCGAAGGGAAGGCAAAACGTATCACCGACCGTAGAAAATTGTAATAAGGAGTGCTATCTATGATTAAACAAATCGCAGTATTTTTGGAAAACAAAGCAGGGAAAGCAAGCGCTTGTTGTAAAGTGATGAAAGATGCAGGTGTCAACTTATATGCGATCTCGATTGCAGACACCACCGATTTTGGTATTTTGCGTGCGATTACGGCGGATAATGCTACGGCGATTGCGGCGCTGAAAAATGCGGGCTATATCGCAACGGAAGTGGAAATGGTTGCTTTCGAAGTTCCCGATAAAGCGGGCGCATTGTCGGATATTTTGATAGCACTCGGCGATGCGAATGTTAACGTAGAATATATGTATTCGTACGCAGGCGTGGACGGGCACGCGAAAATCGCGTTGAAGACCGCGAACGTGCAAACGGCGATTGCGTTGTTGGAAAAAATGGGCGCAACGATTTTGTAAGAATACCCCATACAGGTATGGAATGAATGAAAAACACCGCTTTTTATAGCGGTGTTTTTGTTTTGCAGAAAAAGGTGCGGGCGATGGGCGGGCGATTGATGAATCGTCCCTATGGAATGGCGTAGTGCGCAAACAGGAAAGAAAAACAGCCGACGGAAAAAACCGTCGGCTGTCGCCTATTGTTTAAAGCAGATTAGTTCTTATCGAAGTAGTAAGGGTTTACGATCTTCGAGCCATCTGCAAGACGGATAGCAAGAACGCAACCACGCCAGTAGGTCTTGTTATTCCAGTTGCAAGCCGCAATTTCAAGCGTCACTTCTTGGCCAACGTAGGGTTGCAAGAATGCGTATTGCGAAGAACCCGAGCAGTAGAAACTGAAGGATTTAGATGCACCAGCAGTTTGGATAGCAGGTTGGCCATTGCCCGTAGGGAAGGTCAACGTACCGGTCACAACATATACGGTGGTGGAGTAGTCTGTCTTGCAATCAAGGTTGTACAAATCGTCCGACGTTTTGCCTTCTACAAATTTCGCGGTGCTGTATGCATGGTTGCCCATGTTGTTTACAACGATTTGCGCATCCACGATGGAAGATTGACCAAAGGTGTTTTCCGCCGATTCCGCTTTTACGTAGCGTTCGCGTTTACCCGTCAAGATAACTTCTTGGCCGATTTCGATGTTTGCGAAGTCGGATTCCGAAAGCAAGAGAACGGTAATCGTGCTGCCGTCATCGCCGAAGAGATAGAAACCAGCCTTGTTTACAACGGAAGGACCAACGATACCCTTTACGGTAACGGTGGTGTCGTCCGCGGTCGTGATTGCTTCTGCAACGGTGATGTAATCAATTTGCGCTGCTTCTTCATAAGCAACAGGGATGGTGACAGTTGCGGAGTTATAACCAGCCAACGTAGCGGTGATGGTGATGTTTGCCGTGCCGTATTCCGTACCAACGTGCATAACGCCGTTGTCGAAGTAGATTACGTTCGTGTTATCGGAAACGTAAGTGATGGATACGCCTTCAAAACCGAGAAGTTCGGAAGAAAGGGTGGAGATTACTTCAAGTTCAGGATCTGCCGTGTAGGATGCTGCGAATTGCGCGGTTGCATGGTAGTCAAGGGCGAATTGCGCTGCGTTGTTCTTATCGAAAGTGAAACCTTCGTCTTTTACGTCAAGCACTTTGAAACGCCAGATGCAACCCGTAGGGGAACTCTTTGCGTTGAGTACGGAAAGGTAAACGGTGCAGATTTCTCCATCGAATTGTTCCAGCCAAGCAAGGTCGCTACCGTTTGCTTGCGTGTAAACGTACGAACCCGTCGTGCCGTCCAAATCATTGATATAGTAGTTGATATAGCCGTTGCCAACCGATTTCGAAATCAATGCGTTTACTTTGTAAACGGTGGACGTAATGTCGGTGGTGACAGGGGTATCCATAATCGCCTTAACGGTGGTTTCTTCTACCCAAGAGTAATCAGGGGTAGCGGTTTGACCGTCGTTGGAAACCAACCAAGCATTGTCGAGTTGGTTGCAGCCCTTGTAGCCGAACTTGTCCGCGCTTGCTTGTTCATCCCCCAAGATCCACCAGGTCTTTTCTGCTAAGATGGTGATGGTGTTGCCAACGGATACGCGGCCAGCAAGATCGCTATCGTGTACGTAGATGGAGTTCGTGCCGTCGATCAAGTAGATACCGTTAGGAACCATACCGCTTGCGTAGGTGATTTGTGCAACAACGCCGTCAACCTTAACTTTCGTGCCTTCTTCTACTTCACGGATATCGTCAACGCTCAAATCGGAGTAGCCCGTTTCATCAAGCGTCATAGGAATAAAGTCGATCAAGCGTGCGTTTTTAATTTCTGCCGTACCGTTGTAGTTGTTCAGCGTGCAGGAGAGTAATACTTCGTCGCCCTTGTAAGCCTTTTCGCTCATTGCTGCGTAGCCGATGCTACCGTCTGCGCTGTACGTACCGTAAACGGAAATCGAACCCGTTGCGTCTTCGATATACATTGCACCGTAGTTGTAGTTGCTGATCGAAGAGATGGTTGCGTGGATATAATATCTTTCCGTGCTTTCGCCCGAAGAAACCGCAGCGATTGCTTTTGCTTGTTCAATCGTGATGATTTGATAACCTTCGGAAAGGCCGCTACCTGCGGAAGGGGTCACGTCGATAGAAGGAGCAAGCGTACCTTCTTCCCAAGCGAGAAGTTCTGGCTTGTCAAATTCAATCGTACCCTTGTAGTTCTTAATCGTACCCCTAACGGTGATGATATCGCCAACGCCGATTTGGTTGGTACCCGTACCCTTCGTTGCATAGCAGTAGATAGGATAATCTTCATAGCCTTCTACAACGATGGTCACGTTGATATCGCCGTAGGAACTGTTATAACTGCCTGCGGAAGTGATTTGACCTTTCAAAGTGTAGGTGCCTTCGAGTACAGCGTTTTGCGCCAAAGCGTAAGCCGCGGGGATAACCACGGACGCATCGCTGAGTTCGATATCGCTGGGGGTATCAGGCGTTTCAGGAACTTCGGCTTTTACGAAGGAATCCAACGTCGGCTTATCGTATTCAATGGTGCCGTTGTAATTCTTGATTGTACCCGTAACGGTGATGGTGTCGCCAACCGCAAGGTTGCCTGCTTCGTCACCCTTCAACCAGTAGCAGTACATAGGGTATTGATCGTAGCCTGCCACAACGAAGGTAAGACATGCTTCGCCTTCGCCCGTGCTCTTAACGTTGGTTACAACGCCGGTCAAAGTGTGCGTGCCTTCCAAAGAAGTACCGTTTTCCAAAGCGTAAGCCGCTTCCAAGATCGCGCCCATAGCGGGATCGGGAGCAGGAAGATCAGGAGTACTGTCGTCAGGCGTGCTATTGTCGGGAGTACTGTCCGTGATGGAACTGTCGGGGCTGGAAGTGTCAGGGGTTTTATCGCAAGCCGCAACGCCGCCAACAACGGACAAAGCGAGCAAGGACAAAAGGAGCGCTTTCAGTTTTTTCATTCGTAAACCTACCTTATAATAATGTATTTTTGGGGGCAACCGAAAGCAAACGATTCGGCTACGTTTTCATTATAATACTTTTTTTCAAAAAAGTAAACTACATAGCGCAATTTTTTTACGTGAAATTTTCATAGATTTTTAGGAATATGCGCGGGCGATTTTTGAAACGCCCCTGCGGAGCGGTGTTATGGTATAGTGTGCATTCAGAGTGTCAGCGAAGAATCTGGTTGTGCTATGTGGAAAGACGGATAAAATTAAGAAAAAAAAACAGCCGACAGATTTTTCTGTCGGCTGACAAGCGCTTGAAAGCAAAAAAGGAAAAAAGAGCGCTTATTTTAATTTCAAGATTTCGATCAACTTTTCGTACGCTTCGTCATAGTAGTTAAAATTGATAACGTAGTCGCAAAGCGAACGGTTGCGTTCGCAAAAATCCAAGCCCATAATGCGGTTCGCCTTATCCTGCACGGACGAGTTCTTCCGCAAGATGGTTTCGATCATCGCCTTTTTTTGGCGGTTTACGTAGATGGTGGTCACGTTGTCGAAGTGGGTTTTTAAGGACATAGCCCCGCAAATATCCATGGTGGTAATAACGTGCTTGCCTTCGGCAAGGATGCTTTCCACGTCCGATTTTACCGAGCCGTATCCGTGCCCTGCGTACATGGTGGACTGGAACATTTCTCCGCTTTCTACCATATCACGGAACTTATCCACCGAAACGTAGTGATACCACTCGTTTTCTTCGGTGGCGGTGGGGTCTTTGGTGGTATAACTGACGGGCTTTTCAAATTGCGAGTGGTTTGCAAGCAACCGCGTCGCCAACTTCGATTTTCCGCAACCCGACGGCCCGACCAAAACGATGATGCTCGGTTTGCTCAAAATGGGTGCAACGTCCTGCTTTGCGTAACTGTGCGCGATAACGTCCACGACTTTTAAAAACTCATCGTAGGTATTGACGGCGAGCATCCCTGTCGATTCTTGGTTCCAGGGACGGCGCATCAAAATGGGGTATTGCGCATTCGAGTTCAAAACGTTGTGCAACGCGTCGTCGAAAAGAATATCCGTCGTAATTTTGTCCTTACGCGCGCCCATATAAATATGGTCGGCAGGGATCTGCGGGAACTCTTCGCGGATGCGTTTTGCGCGGATGCCCATAAATTCAGGGGGTACGGCGGTGGAGATAAAGATTTCCGCCTTTTCGGAGAGTTTGCTAACAAACTCTTTTGCGCCTTCCAAAACAGGCATAGTTTCATAGAATTCGGCTTTGCCGAAGAACTCATGCACTACGTCCACGCGCGTGCCGAGTTTCCCCCAACCGCTGGCTTCGTAGATGGTGATAGGGGGATCATAGTTATATTTCTGGTTCGCCAGTTCAATGGCGTATTCCGTGCAGGACATCAATAGGTCGTCCACGTCCAGCGCAACGGATAATCTAAAATTACGGTTCATAGTTGCTCCTTTTTTCCTGACATGCGGGAAAGATTCTTTCGGGGTTTTATTATATCTTATAATATGTGAAAAATCAATACTTTTTTTAATTTTTTTGCGGATAGGGGTTGATTTTAGAAAAAAAGTGTGCTATAATGTGTTGGAATTGAAGGTATAAGTCCGTGAAATGGGCGGGCGTTTCTACGAGTTTCCGTATAAAACTCACTACCAACGTTCCGCAAGGAGCGTTATTTTTTTGGGGGTATGAATTATGCAAAAGCAATACGACGTAATCATTATCGGCGCAGGTCCTGGCGGGATTTTCTCCGCGTATGAGTTGGTACAACACAACGCGAACTTGAAAGTGGCGGTGTTTGAATCGGGTAACGAACTCAAAAAGCGCCGTTGTCCTATTGACGGGGAAAAAATCAAGAGTTGTATCAACTGCAAAAGTTGTTCGATTATGAGCGGCTTTGGCGGCGCGGGTGCTTTCTCTGACGGAAAATACAACATCACCAACGACTTTGGCGGTACGCTCTACGAATACGTAGGCAAGCGTAGGGCGCTGGAATTGATGCAATACGTAGATGATATCAATATGGCTTACGGCGGCGCGGGTACAAAGATGTATAGCACGGCTGGCAGTAAGTTCAAGAAGATTTGTATGCAAAACGATTTGCACCTTTTGGATGCGTCGGTACGCCACTTGGGTACGGATAAGAACTATATCGTGCTTGAAAATATGTATGCCGAACTCAAAAAGAAAGTGGATTTCTTCTTTAACTCTCCTGTGGTGTCCATTGATTTGGAAGACGGCGGCTACAAAGTAGCCACGAAGAAGGGGGAATACACTTGCGAAAAATGTATCGTGTCCGTAGGCCGCAGCGGTAGTAAATGGATGGAGCAGGTGTGCAAACATTTGCAAATTCCCACCAAGTCGAACCGCGTGGACATCGGCGTACGCGTGGAAATTCCTGCGGAAATTTTCTCCCACTTGACGGACGATTTGTACGAAAGCAAGATCGTTTACCGCACCGAACAATACGGCGACAAAGTGCGTACCTTCTGTATGAACCCGGAGGGTTCGGTCGTTAGCGAAAACACCAACGGTATCGTTACCGTAAATGGGCATAGTTACGAAGACCCCGCAAAACAAACGGGCAACACGAACTTTGCCTTGCTGGTTGCAAAACACTTTTCCGAACCGTTCAAGGATTCCAACGGCTACGGCGAAAGCATTGCGCGCCTTAGCAATATGCTTGGCGGCGGCGTTATCGTACAACGCTTTGGCGATTTGATTCGCGGCCGCAGAAGTACCCCTTCCCGCATCGAACAATCTTTCACCGTGCCCACCCTTTCGGCAACGCCTGGCGATTTGAGTTTGGTTTTGCCTAAGCGTATTTTGGATGGCATTATTGAAATGATTTATGCGCTCGATAAAATCGCGCCTGGTACAGCGAACGAAGATACCTTGCTCTATGGCGTAGAAGTCAAGTTCTACAATATGGAAGTGGAAGTCAACGAACGCTTGGAAAGCCGCTATGAAGGCTTGTATATCATCGGGGACGGCAGCGGTATTACGCACTCCCTTTCCCATGCATCGGCAAGCGGCGTTTTGGTAGCAAGAGATATTTTGAAAGAGATTTAACCTATACAGGTATGGAATGAATGAAAAAAGCAGGGCAATTTGCCCTGCTTTTTGGTTTATGTTTTTAGGTTAGTTTTCGCTTGCGGGTTCTTCTTCCGCAACCGCTACGGTTGCCGCCGCTTCTTCTTCAACTTCCGCCGCGGGTACGAACGCAATCGTTTCGGCTACGGCATCGGTGGATTTTTTGGTAATCCAGAAATACACACCGTAGAAACCAAGGATGTACACGTAGAACAACGCTACGACGATGATGGAATAAAGGATAGGCGTACCAAATACTTTGGGGGTATCTTTTACCATGTTGTAAAAGATGTCGTAGGGTGTACCGTCGCCAGCCATCATAAACATATAGTTGTATTCGAGCGTGATGTTTGCGATATACGCCAAGATGCAGAACGCGGTCAAAATTGCCAAACAAAAGGGGATATTTTCCTTTTTCATGCTGCGCATACCCGACAGCAAGATATACAAGGACGCAAAGCCTGAAATGGAGTGGGTAATGCCCGAAACGATGTTCGGCCAAGAGAGCACGGGATAAGCGCTATAGTTTTGCGCCGCGCCGTACGTACCTGCCAACGCGCCCAAGATACCGAAGATAACGATAAAGTCCAGCGTTGCATTCTTCAACTTGCCTTTCGTGAATGCCGCAACGGGGATTGCGATCAACTGGATGGAGCAAAGGAACAGGGGGAGTACACGGCGAATAGGTTCAAATGAACCGTCGAGCGAACAAAGGATGATAATTTTCGCAAGTTCAAAGCCGTCAATCAAGATTGCCGCCCAAATTAAAACTTTATTCTTTGCGTCGAAATCTTGGTTTTTGAATTTCTTGCCAAGATAGACAGCCAAAAGTACCATGATCACCATCAACGCTGTTACAAACGTCAAATGTTGCCAGGAATACGCGCCTTGTGCTTTACCCGAGCCACTCAAAAATTTCAGCATAATTGTACCACCTTTTGTCGAATATTGTCGAACCTTACGCATATTGTATCAAAAATAAATGACTTTGTCAACCAGCGAAAGAAATTTTATAAACAAAAAAGGAAGAGCGGGAAACTCTTCCTTTTTCATTGTTTTTTCGATTATTGTCTGATGGTGAATTGATAGATTTTTTCCATCAAGCCATCGGGGATTCTGCCGCGAACGCTGCCGAGATTTACGAAAATCTTACGGAAGAATACCTTGTTGTCGCCGCCAACTTTGTATTCGGGGATTTCGGGCATCTTGTTTTCCGAACGGAGCAAGAAGATTTGCGTGAACTGCGTTCTTTCTTCGATGGTCAAGGTTGCGATGAATGCGTCGAATTCGCTACCGTAAGCGTCGTCGGCGGGTTCTTCTTCTGCAACGGGTGCAGCCGCAACAACGGGTTCTTCCGCAACGGGTTCAGCAACCGCGATAGGTTCTTCGATTGCAACAGGTTCTTCTTCTACAACGGGTTCAGCAACCGCAATAGGTTCTTCGATTGCAGCAGGTTCTTCTTCTGCAACGGGTTCTTCCGCAACCTTAGCCGCTTTTGCTTTCTTACGTCTTGTACCAACGATTGCCGATTCCAAAACGAGCATAAGCAACGCCGCGCCAGCCGCGATGATACCGTAAATCATGAACGCCGCAAGGGTTTCCACAAGGAAGGAAAGGGCGATGATGCCGCCGCCGATAAGGAGCATAAGAACGCAACGGATAATGTCTGCGCCAGCCACTTTACGTGCGGAGATGCCGCCGATGGAAAGCACGACGAACAATGCGTACAAAGCAACCAAACCAAAGGTAATCCACTTATAAAGAGTATTTTCAGCGAACAAGGTTTTGATGGCAGCGTTTTCTACGGAGATTGCATAGATGATAACGCCTGCGGATGCTACCGTCAAAAGGAAGATAAGCAAGCCAACGAAAGCGCGAGCGCCCGATTTTACAAGGGACAAAATGAAGTACAAGAACAATGCGCCGCCAGCCAAGCCGAGTACGACGTAATCAAGCGTAGCCATAACGTCTTGACCGTTGTATGCGTAAGGCAACAAAAGGGAAAGCGCATAACCGGTGTAAACACCAAAGATTACGAAAAGAATAAATCTTGCCATCGCGGGCGCTGCTTTGCCGCAGAACAATGCGATGAGTGCCGCAAATACGCAAACCACCATCGAAACGGGGATCAGGTACAGGAACACGTTGATAGAAATTCCCAAAATGCCGGCGGGCATCGTCAAGGGAACGATGTCGAACAACTTGGAAACAGCCGCGCCTTCTTCGGAGAACAACTTGATGAACAAATCCAACAACTTGTTGTTTTCAATCAAGTATGCGCCTTCTTGGTACGCCATAGTTTTGATTTCCAAGAAATAGAAAAGTGCGATAGGTGCGATTGCAAGCAACAATGCAAGCAAACGATAGAACACGTTCTTTTTCTTCTTGGGAGCAGCAGGGGTTTCGGGAACTTCGGGCGTAGCGATGAATTCAGCCAATTCTTCGTTGGTCGCGTTGAGTTCCGCAGCGGGAGTTTTGGTACTCATAAATTACTCTCCTTTATTATTTTCCGAATGATTTTCCCCGTCCGTTGCTTGCCTTTTGCCGTTTGTCGCGGCTATGTATGTGCGCAGGATTAGGGTTAGTTAATCCATTATAACACTTTTATAATATGATGTCAATAGCGGTTTTACGATTTTTCACGAAAAAACGCACAAAAAAAGGAAAAAATCTTGATAAATTTGCACTTTTGCCCAAAACCCCTTGAAAAAAATTGAAAGATGCTATATAATAGGAAAGACGACGAAAGGAACGGTTGAAAATATGACGGAAAAGATTGCGGCGGAAATTAAATCCCGATTCTACGTGGACGTAGCGGTGGAAAAGAGTGCGGGCGCTACGCGGACGGAAAAATGGTGGACGGACGAAAATAGCGTTCGTTTTGCTTTTTCTTACAAAGGCGTAAACTACGTAGGCGCGTTGCAGGGCGCAACGGAAGGCAATTTGTCGATTGCGGCGCTGCTCGTTAGTCATTTTGAAACGGAAGAAGACCGTCAATCGGAAGTGAGCAAAAACGACGGCTGGCGCTCCATTTTGCTTGGCGAAGGCACGGTGCGTACTATTTTCCGTTTCATGGCGAAGTATTCCATCAAAAACAGCCCCTGTTTTGTTTTGGCGATCCACGTTCCGAAACTTTTAGATCGGGCGATGGAAACGCTGGCGCAATATTCGGACGTGACCGCAGATGCCGTAGTGCGTATGGATGAGCGGACGCTGGCGCTGGTGCGCTTTACCCAACCTACCGAAAATGAAGAATACCATTCGTCTTATGAGTTCGGTGATTTTGTTGCACAATTTTTGAAAGAAGAACTGGGGGTTGACGCGCTGGTTGGCGTGGGCTCGGCGGTTAAGGAAGTGAAAGACGCCCCCATCTCTTACGCGCAGGCTTATAACGCTTTGCGTTATGCGGAAACGTTTTCTGCGCGCGGCAAGGTGCATTCCTATCGTGAATTTGTGCTCGTGAAGATGGTGGAAGAACTGTCCGCAATCAAGCAGGAAGAATACCGCGGGGAATTGATGGACGCATCCGCGCAGGAAGTATTCGAAGACGAAGAATTGCTGGCAACCGCGGAAGAGTTTTTACTTTGCGATTTGAACGTGAGTGAAACTTCCCGCAACTTGTATATGCACCGCAACACGCTGTCCTATCGTTTGGACAAAATTGAAAAGGCGACGGGGCTGAACATCCGACATTTTTCGGATGCAGTTTCTTTCCGTTTACTCTCCGTTTTGTATAAAATTCTGTATAAATAACAGCAAAAAAGCGTGAAAAAAGCGCTAAAAAACATGAAAAAATACACAAAAAACAGCGAAAAAATGCAGAATTTTCGCTGTTTTTTTCACCGTTTTTTCACTTGCTTTTCTTACAATTATCACAAAAGGCAGATATAATAAGAAACGTCGAAAGGTAGAAAAACACAATCTGCCACCAGACACACATAACCAGCTTTTTCGGGGAGATGCTCCCCCGAAAAGAACCTCCACCTAAAAAGGAAACGGATGCCGAAAAGCATCCGTTTTCTTTTGCTGTTTATTTTGTTTTTGCAAGGCTTGCTTTTGCTTTTGCCACTACGTTTTCCACCGTGAAACCGAAGTGTTTGAACAATTCATCTGCAGGGGCGGACGCGCCGAACGTGGTTATGCCGATAATTTCGCCGTTGTCGCCTGCGTACTTGTGCCAGCCGTAAGTGCTGCCTGCTTCTACGCACACGCGCGCTTTAACAGCCGCGGGAAGAATGCTTTGCTTGTATTCTTCGCTTTGCTTTTCGAACTCTTCCAAGCAGGGCATAGAGATAACTCTTGCTTGGATGCCTTCTTCCGCGAGTGCCGCTTTTGCTTTCACGCAAAGGTCGATTTCCGAACCCGTCGCGATCAAGAGTACGTCGGGCGTGCCTGCGCAATCTTCCAAAACGTAGCCGCCTTTCAAGGCGTCTTTGCCGCTGCCAGCGTACTGGGGAAGGGCTTGGCGGGTGAGTGCCAACGCGGTGGGTTCTTTGCCGCTCAATGCGGAAACCCAAGCCGCCGCCGTTTCCTTACCGTCCGCAGGACGGTACACTTTCATACCGGGCAAGGAGCGGAGCATTACCAAATGTTCAATCGGTTGGTGGGTGGGACCGTCTTCGCCGACGCCGATACTGTCGTGCGTCAAGATGTAGATAACGGGCAAGCCCATAAGTGCTGCAAGGCGCATCGCGGGTTTGCTGTAATCGGAGAACACGAAGAAGGTTGAGCAGTACGCTTTCAAACCGCCGTGCAGTTGGATGCCGTTGCACATCGCCGCCATCGCGTGTTCGCGGATACCGTAGTGTACGTTTCTACCTGCGAAGTTTGCGGGGGAGAAGTCGCCAAAGGATACTTTGTCGGTGTCCTTCATGTTGGAAAGGTTAGACGGTGTAAGGTCCGCCGAGCCGCCGAAGAGCATCGGGAGTTCTTTTGCGATTGTGTTCAAAACTTTTGCGGACGTTTGACGGGTTGCCATCGGCTTGTCAAAGTCGTACAGACCTTCGATTTGGTCAAAGTCGGGCATTTCGCCTGCCATCATTTTCTTATAGAGAGCTGCAAGTTCGGGATAAGCGGTTTCGTATTGCGCGAAGGTTGCCTTCCAAGCATCTTGCTTTGCCGCGCCTACCGCCGCTGCTTGTGCGCAATGATCGAACACTTCTTGGGGACATTCGAAGGGGGCGTAATCCCAGCCCAAAGCCGCTTTCGTCTTTTCTAAGTTTTCCTTGCCGAGTGGCGCGCCGTGCGATTTTTCGCTGCCTTGCAAGGGGGAATATTGACCGATAAAAGTCTTACAAATAATAATCGATGGTTGCGTGGTGTTCGCTTTTGCTTGTTCGATCGCCGCCGCGAAAGCGTCAACGTCGTCGGGCTTTGTTGCAAGATCAACGTGGAGCACTTGCCAGTTTTGCGCAGTAAAACGCGCGCCTACGTCTTCTTTGAAAGTGATGTCCGTACTCCCTTCGATGGTGATGTCATTGTCGTCGTAAATCAAAATGAGTTTGCCAAGTTCGTGCGCACCCGCAAACGAGCAGGCTTCGTACGAAATCCCTTCCTGCAAGCAACCGTCACCGCAAAGTACGTAGGTGTAGTGATCGACGATTTTGCAATCGGGTTTGTTAAAGCGCGCCGCAAGATGGGCTTCTGCCGCCGCCATACCAACGGCGGTTGCGATCCCTTGTCCTAAGGGGCCTGTGGTGGTTTCCACACCAACGGTGTGGCGATATTCGGGGTGACCTGCGGTGAGTGAGCCGAATTGACGGAAAGACATCAAATCTTCTTTCGTCAAGCCGAACCCGTACAGGTGCAAAAGCGAGTAGTACATTGCCGAGCCGTGACCAGCGGAAAGTACAAAACGATCGCGGTCGTCCCAAGCGGTGTCTTGGGGATTAAACTTCAAGAATTTCTGAAAGAGCGTGTAGGCAATCGGGGCGCAACCCAAGGGAAGACCAGGGTGACCCGATTTTGCCTTTTCAATGGACTCCGCGGATAAGACGCGGATAGCGTTGATGGTGGTTTGCTGAACGTTCATGACAATTCTCCTATATTTGGCGTGCGCTTTTCGGCGCAACGCGTATTTGTCATTTCTTATTATAGCGGATATTTCGTTTTTTTTCAAGTGTTTGACGGTAAAAAAATGCTGTCGCGATGATTTTTGTTTTTTGTCGCAAAAGCCTTGCGTTTTGTTTTTTGGCGTGCTATAATGTTGGTACAACACAAAGACGCGCGGTACGGCTGGATGACAGCCGTTTAATAGGGAAGAGAGTGTTACTCCGCTACCCCCGTAACCGTAAGAACGCTTTGCCCGTTTTCATTGTCGAAAGATGAGAAGGAAGGGGGCAGGTATGCGATGAATGCATACAAGGCGTTGTAAGCCGGGAGACCTGCCGATGTGCAAACCAAGCGGTTTGCCTGCGTCTTATACACCCTTTTGCGGGGATGCGAAAGAAGGTGCGGCTACGGTGCAGGAGTATTGCGCCCATTTTTGTCGTCTTTTTTCGCGTGCAGGAAAGACGATTTTTTAATATAAGGAGCAATACTTATGAAAAAACTTTTTGCAGTAATTTTGGCGGCTTTGGCGTTGTTTGTGTTTGCATCCTGCGGTAAGACGGGCGATGAAGATGCGAAGACGGTGGCAACGGTGGAAAAAGGGGAAACCCGCGTGGTTATCACCGTGGAAGAAGTGGCAGGCGAGCCTACCCTTTACGACGTGATGGTGGCTTTGCAGGAAGACGGGAAGTTGGTCTTTACCGTTTCCGCGGATGGGATGATTTCGTCCATCGAAGGGAAGGAAAACCCTGCGGACTGGTCGGCGTGCTGGATGCTTTACACTTCGGATGCGGAATTGTCGAATACCGACTGGGGTACGGTGGAATACAACGGCCAAAACTACGGCTCAGCGATTGTCGGCGCAACCGATTTGCCTGTAATTGCAGGCGGCATATACGTTTGGGAATACCAAAGTTTTTAAGGCGGATCGTTCTATTTTAATGGACAAAATGGGAGAAAAATAGCAAATTTACCATAGGCAGGTATGCAATGAGTATTCAAAAGCAGGAAAACCAAATGGCGGTACGCTCGGCAAAGGAAGTTGCGCGGACAGCGGTGTTTGTTGCCACGCTTATCGGGGCGCAGTATGCCCTTTCCGCAGTTCCGTTTGTGGAAGTGGTCACCCTGCTCTTTGTTTGCTATGCCTACGTTTTTGGGGTATGGCGTGGGGTTGTATCGGCGGTGGTATTTGCTTTCATTCGACAACTTATTTTTGGGTTTTATCCCGTTGTTTTGGTTTTGTATTTGGTACATTTTTCCGCGCTTTCTGTGGCTTTTGGTTGCCTTGGGAAGGTGCGGCGGTTGCAAGGATGGAAACTCCTGCTTGTGGCGGTGGCGTTGGCGACGGTGATGACGGCGTGCTTTACCCTGCTGGACAACCTGATTACGCCCCTTTGGTATGCTTACACGCCACGGGCGGCAAAAATCTATTTCAATGCGTCCTTGCCCTTTTTGCTCGGACAGTCCGTTTGCGCGGCGGTTAGCGTTGGATTGCTCTTTCTTCCCATTCGAAACGCGCTATTGCTTGTGAAAAAATCATAGATTTTCTTAAAATTCCCTTGCTTTTTTGCGTTTTGTTTGCTACAATGATAGGCGTGAAAACAAAATACGTCCATAGGAGAACGAAAATGACTTTGGAACAGGTAAAAGCGCTTTTGAAAGAACACGGT
>JAZOLF010000091.1:0-22345 GCA_045652785.1 Candidatus Scatosoma sp.
ACGAATATGTCCTTGACGATGCAATCGTGTGTACGTGAACTCACCGCTTGCACGTCGAGATCTTTCACCGAAGTTTGCGACAGCGTTTCCAAAGGCGCCTTGAAAGGCGCGCGCGGGAACTCCGGCGTTATCCTTTCCCAAATCCTTCGTGGGATGTGTTCGGTACTCCGCTCCTGCACCGACGGTGTGGACGTAAAGACTTTTGTAAAGGCTTTGGAAGCGGGTACAAAAGTTGCATACGGCGCAGTATCCGTACCCAAAGAAGGTACGATCTTGACCGTTATGCGTATGATGAGCGAACACGCATCTAAGGTAGCGTCCAAGAAGAAGACGATTGAAGAATTCTTCGCGGAAGTAATCGCCGCAGGCGATAAGGCACTTTCTCTTACCCCCGAAATGCTCCCCGTTTTGAAGAAAGCGGGCGTTGTAGATAGCGGCGGTATGGGCTTGATGGTTGTTTTGAAAGGCTTTGCCATGGTATTGACGGGCGAAGAAGTTGCGGAAGTTGCACAAGAAATTGAAACAGCGCCCGCGGACGACTTCGGTGATAACTCTGATATCCTGAATATGGATCTTGGGGAAATTCAATTTGCTTACTGTACCGAATTCTTCGTTATCAATTTGAAAAAGAGCACAACTCTTTCCGATATCGACCGTTTGAAGGAACGCTTGATGCGTCTTGGAGACAGCGTTATCTGTATCGGGGATTTGGAACTTATCAAAGTGCACGTGCATACCAACCAACCTGGTAAAGCGCTTACTTATGCTTTGGAACTCGGTGAGTTGGATCGTCCCAAAATTGAAAATATGTTGGAACAAAACCGCGCCCTGAAAGCAAAACTGGAAGCGGAAAAGAAAGAAATGGGCATGCTTGCCATCTGTGCGGGCAACGGCCTTGCCGATATGTTCAAGGATTTGGGCGTAGATCGCGTTTTGGAAGGCGGACAAACCATGAACCCTTCCGCAGCGGACATCGCAAACGCGGCACAAAAGATCAATGCGGAACACATTTTCGTATTCCCCAACAACAAGAACATTACTTTGGCGGCGGAACAAGCAAAAGCACTTGTGGAAAACCGCACGCTACACGTAATTCCCACCAAAAACGTGCCGCAAGGCTTTGCGGCGGCGTTGGAATTCGACCCCGATGCAACGGCGGAAGAAAACAAGACCAACATGATCCATGCTTTGGATAACGTAAAAGCAGGTCAAATCACCCACGCGGTACGTAATGCGACCATTGACGGCAGAGCCATCAAGGAAGGGGACATCATCGGCTTGGATGATAAGAAGATTTTGGCGAAGTCTAAGGAAATCGACGATGCGGTTATCAAACTTATCGCGAAGATGAAAGAAGACAGCCATCAGGTTATCACGCTGTACTACGGTGAAGACATTAAGGAAGAAGATGCCTCCGCGCTTTCGGCAAAAATCGCCGATCTCTATCCTGATTGCGACGTGGATTTCCACAGCGGCGGTCAACCCGTTTACTTCTATATTGTCTCGATGGAGTAATGTATAATTATTCAATAAAATAGTATATTTATTCACAAAGGCAGGGCGGCGGTTTCGTATCCTGCCTTGATTTTTACCCAAAAAAAGGGTGAAAAAACGGCAAAAAATGCAAAAAAAGGGGCAAAATATGCGGCTTTCGGCGCTTAAAACAATCGGAGAAAAGCGGGAAAAAGAGTTTACGGCTCTGGGCATCCACAGCGCGGAAGATTTGGCGCGCTACTTTCCGCGCGCCTTTTTGGATTTGACAAACCGCTCGTCCTTAAAAGACGCTTACCACAACGATATTATACTCGTGGCGGCGACCGTGAACCGTGTGCAGTCCAACGCCTTTGCCCGCGTGAAAACGGTGCGTGCGTATTGCGAGCAGGACGGCTATCCATTCACCATTGTTTGGTTCAACCAGCCCTATGTTGCAAACAAACTTAAAACAGGTGAGTACCTGTTTTACGGGCGCGTACGAAACGAATACGGTCAGCGCACTTTGGTCAACCCGACATTTGAGCCGCTGGATAAAAACGAACACTTAAAGGGGATTATTCCCGTATATGCTTTGAAGGGGAAGCTCACGCAAAAGGTGGTGCGCCGCGCGGGGCAAGAAGCCTTGCGCAAGGTGAACATTGACAGCCTGATTCCCTACCCCCTGCAACAAAAATACGCCCTGACGTCCTTGGCAAAAGCGTACTGGGAAGCACACAACCCATCGTCACCCACCGCCCAGCAAAAAGCGGCGGAACGGATTGCGATTGAAGAATATTTTTTATTAATCTCTGCATTCAAGATGATCAAGGGCGGCAAGGAAGATGCGCGGATGAAAAAATATTCAGTTTCCGCACGGGAAGTGAAAGAGTTTTCCACCCGCTTTGGTTTTGAGTTTACCGACGGACAAAAACGGGCGGTGAATGAAATTTACGAAAACCTGCATTCCGCAACCAAGATGAACCGACTCATACAAGGGGACGTTGGCAGCGGGAAAACGGCGGTTGCGCTGTGCGGGATTTTTATGGCGGTCAAGAGCGGCTACACGGCGGCGTATCTTTCTCCGACCGAAGTACTCGCGGAGCAGAACTACCAAATCTTGAAAAAATACTTCCCTGAATATCGTGTGGGGTATCTTGCAGGCGCGATGTCTGCAAAAGAAAAGCGCCTGATGAAAGAAGCCTTGCAGAAAGGGGAAGTGGATATTCTTTGCGGCACGCATGCGATTTTACAAGGGGACGTGGAAATTCCGTCGCTTGCCTTTGTCGTGTGCGACGAACAGCACCGCTTTGGGGTAGCGCAACGGAACGCGCTTTCTGAAAAAGGGGAGAATGCCGACGTACTCGTTATGTCCGCAACCCCCATTCCCCGTACCTTGTCGCTTATCGTTTATGGCGATTTGGATATTACGACCATCGCGGACAAACCGAAGGCACGCCAGGAAATTGCTACGTCAATTATCCCCGAAAGCAAGTACGAAGATATGCTTGATTACGTCGAACGCGAAGTGCGTAGCGGCAAGCAGGCATACTTTGTATGCGCCAAAGTGGAAGACGATGAAGAAGGGGAACTTATTAGCGTAAAAGAGTTGTATGAAACGCTCTCCGCGCGCTTACCGACGGTGCGGTTTGGGTTGCTCCACGGTAAGATGAAAGAAAAAGAAAAGAACGAAGCGATGGCTGCGTTCAAAAACTAGCAAACGGATTGTTTGGTATCGACCACCGTTATCGTAGTCGGGGTGGACGTGCCGAATGCAACGATGATGATTATCTACAACGCCGAACGGTTTGGCTTGTCCCAACTCCACCAGTTGCGCGGGCGGGTTGGACGCGGCAGCGAAAAGAGTTATTGTTTCCTGCTCATGGGTGCGGAAACGGAGAGCGCAAAAGAACGCCTGTTGACCTTGAAGAGTACCACAGACGGGTTCAAGATTGCTGAAAAGGACTTAGAAATGCGTGGCAGCGGGGACTTCTTTGGCACAAGGCAGTCGGGCAAAATGCTCACGGATATCAAGAACTTGCGGTACTCGGCCGAAGTAATTTTCCTTGCAAAGCGGCTTGCGGACGAAGCGTTTGAAGGGCGATTTGACCTGGAAGAAGTGCGGGATGCAGCGGTGCGCAAGTACGACGCATTGAAAGACGTAGTCTTAAACTAACCAAAAAAAAGTTTAGTTTTTCACAAAATTTTTTTACCGTCGGTATTGACGAACGGGAAAAAGTGTTGTATAATAATATCGACAGGGGCTTGATAAGTAGCCTTAATACGAAACAGGGGGACTAACCTATGGCAGCAAAAAAAGTAGAAATGAACGTAAACGTAAATGAATTCGTCTTTGACGAAAACGGGTTGATCCCCGTAATCGCGCAGGATTATGAAAGCGGTGAAGTGCTTTTGCTTGGCTCGATGAACAAAGAAGCGGCGGAAAAGACGTTTGAAACGGGATATGCGCACTACGTAAAAGACGGCAAAGTGACGAAGTTCGGCGGCAGTTTGAACACGCAAAAAGTAATGGCGGCGTTTTTGACGGCAGGCGGCAATTCCTTGCTTATTAAAGTAGCGCAAAAGGGGATGGCTTGCCCTGAAAGCAAAGCGTTCTCGACCTATTCCAAACAAATCGTCGGCGCGTACAACAGCATCGGCGCGGAAATGTTCGGTAGATTGCAACGTATGATCGAAGGTTGCATCAAAGAACCCGAAGAAGGTTCTTACACGAATTATTTGCTCATTCGCGGCGTGGATAAGATTGCTAAGAAAGTGGGCGAAGAAGCGGTGGAACTTGTGATTGCGGCGAAGAACGAAGACAAAGCGGAAACCATCGACGAAGCAGGGGATTTCCTGTACCACATGATGGTATTGCTTGCGGCAAAAGGCGTGAAACTTTCCGAAGTTGGCGCGGAACTTTGCAAGCGCAACCGTTAATTTGATTCAACAAACAAGAAAAAGCAACCTGTATCGGGTTGCTTTTTTTGTTTTAATTTTTTGTTGTGCGTTCTTTCATTAAAACTGTAATCATTTCGTCTTGTATAGATTTAGGTGACTTTAATAAAATTAAAGGATTGTTGATAGCAATCACACGCCCATATTCATTAAACTGAAAATAATCTTTATAGGTCTGGTTGCAATATTGACATTGTGGGATGGTGTTGTCGAGTGTTAAAGGAAAGCGTGGATTCATATGTCCTTGTTGTAAAGCAACAATTTCACCGTTCCTATTGTCTTTTTTACCTTCTTGCAAACCACAAGTAGCACAACAAAATCCGTATGCGGCTTTTAATTCATGGAAGTTCTTGGCGGCAAGTCTTCCTGTCCGTTTTAATGCGTTGCTTACCGCTTTTGGATTTGGAAGTTCAATGGAAACCAAATAATTATATCCGCTGGGGACTTTCATATTTGTATCGGGAATGGTAGCACCTTTGTTAAGAACCAGCCAAAAACATTGTGTTCCAAGGTGACGAACTTGTTGGTCTAATGCGGCGGTGGGGATATATTTCCGAACAAAGTCGGAAACTAAATCTTTATGTACAAGGCATTTCAAATGTTTATAAAGAAAGATGAGTTGCAATTCTTTTGCATCTAATTGTCGCACAAATTCTTCATCTGTACAGTCTTCCACTAAATCATCTTTCCACAATTTTTTCACGCTGTATTGTTTCAAGTGCGTGTCGTATGCTTTTTCCAACACATAGTGGATTTTTCGGATTTCGGCGACGGGAATATTGAGATATCGCTCTTTTAACTGTTCGTCCGTCCCGTGAATTTTCTTAATTTCTATCATTGTTTTTCCTTTATAAATGAAAAGATATGGCTAATAATATCAACCGTCCAACCATTTCCTATCATCTCCGTTCTTTTTTGTTTGCTTATACCTGCAACATTTGTATAGCCATCGGGAAGATTTTGTAGTCTTTCAATTTCCGTGATGGACAATTTTCTTAAGTTATATTCTCCATCGGGTAGTGCTGTGGGATAAAGATTGTTAAAAACCCCATCCATTACGAAATGAGCGCCGTTTTTACAAGGGACGAATAGAAGGGTGGCACAAGAAGATGTAATCATACTCCCGCGGGAAAGCGCACACGCTTTGCTTTTTATTTCGGCGGCGTTATATGCGTTAAATCGTTTGGGAATATATCCGTATTTTTGCATTAGCCGTGGGAATGCGCGTTGGACGGTTAGGCAATAGGAAACATCTTTCATGTCTGCATCGTCGATGAGAATATCATCAAGAGTAATATTTTTATCGGTCGGGGGTTCAACAGACGGAATATTTGTCCAGTATAAGCGTGGACGGTTTTGCGCGGACATTAAAGAACTGTTAATTTTTAAGGGTGGAACGCCTAAAGCATTTGTGATAACATATTCCCACTTTTTTGCCATCACAACATTTTCCAGCAAAAAATAATCGGGTTGGATTTCGCGCAGTAGCCTGCAATACTCCCAAAACAAATATGATTGTCCGTCGAAAGAAACTTGTTGTTCCTTCAATTCTAAATATTGTTCCAAGGAAAGGATTTCTATATTGCCTGAACTCATACCGTTGGCGTATCCGATGGAAGAAAAGTTGGTGCAGGGACTTCCGCCACAAAGGAGATGAACGTGCCCGATATGGTATGACTTGGTTGGTGTGTATAAAGTACCGTCTTTATAAGAAATTTTAGAAATATCCCCGATTTCAATAATATCGGGATGGTTGGTTTGAGCCACTTTGATTGCATTTGGTTCTATTTCCGATGCAAAATATTGATGGATGGGAATATTAGCCTTTTGTAATGCCAAATAAGCACAACTAATGCCGTCAAATAAACTTAAAATATTCATTATCGACTCCTTTTATTGGTATATTGCTCCAAATACGGTTAGATTATAACGTATTTGCGTTAACACGTCAATCCTTTTCCGTTAGTATATTAACGCAGATAAGTTATATAATACTATTATAGGGGGAGTTGGGGATATGGAAATTATTGAGAAAATTCATCAATTAAGGGAAGAACGCGGTTGGTCGGTGAACAACTTGGCGATGGAATCGGGGTTGACGCAGTCGACATTGAGTTCTATGCTGGGTAGAAATACGCCGCCGAAAATTGATACATTGAAAATGATTTGCAATGCTCTCGGAATTACGCTATCGCAATTTTTTCTGGAAGACGAAGAAATGGAAGTTGTCACTAAAGAAGAAAAGGAATTGATTTTGGCGTATCGCGGATTGTCAAAGAAAAAGCAAAAAGCATTACTGGAATTTTTGAAATAAAAAAGGACATAGGTTTAAACCTATGTCTTTTTGTTTGCGTATGTGGTGGGGCGGGCGATTCGTGAATCGCCCCTACGAGATTGCGCGGTAGGGGGAAAGGACAGTCGGGGGAGCCTGTCCCTATTACTCATCCACCGCAAACGGTCCCCCCCCTTCACTCACAAGAGAAGGCAAAGAAAAGGGCGGCGAAGGTGTTATCGGGCGATTCGTGAATCGCCCCTACGGTGCGCGGGGCGGCGGTGGAAGGCGGTTTTGCGGTTGTTTGTGGTTTTTCGACAGGAATGGGCAATTTTTGCTGCTTGCGGCAGGATATACTATTCTCCGAAAGGAGAAGAGTATGGCGAGAAAAATCATCATCACAAGCGGCAAAGGGGGCGTGGGCAAGACGACGATGACCGCCCACTTGGGCATTTGCCTTGCGAAAAAAGGGGAGAGAGTGGCACTCGTGGATGCGGACTTTGGCCTGAACAATTTGGATATTTGCGTGGGGGTAGAAGGGGTGACCGCTTACGGGTTAACGGACGTTTTGCAGGGAAAATGCCGTGTGAAACAGGCGTTGGCACGCCACCCAAAATACCCCAGCCTGTACGTTTTAAGCGGCGGAAAAGGGGAATGCGCTATCGAACGGGATCGTTTTCGTTCGGTAGTTTTTGAACTCAACGACGGGTTTGATTATATCTTAATTGACTGTCCTGCGGGGATTGATGGCGGGTTTGCACTCGCAGCCAGCGTTGCCGACGAAGGGGTGGTTGTCGTCACCCCGCACCTATCGTCCGTCCGCGATGCTGACAAAGCCATTCAACGCTTGAAGGGGCAGGGGATTGAAACCCTTTCCCTGCTTGTCAACCTGTGCCATGGGGATTTGATGGTCAGCGGGGAAGAGTTTTCCGCTATGGAACTTGCGCGGCTGTTGAAACTCCCTGTGTTGGGGGTTGTGCCCCATCAATACACTTTGCCCTGCGAAGAAAACCCTACGCCGCACGTGGCGGTGCGCTATGCCGCAGACGTTTTGCGGGGCGGGAAACGTCGAGTGTTCGATCCAACCAAACGCTACGTTGGGTTCTTCGGCGGGCTGCGCAGAAAATTGAAAAGGAGTTTGTGAAGATGGGCAAATTTGAGCGGGCTTACGGCGTTTTGCAGGCGGACAAAACCGCCATCAACGAAGAGTGCAAACGCATTTTGTTGGCGGACATTCAAGGGAAGATGGAAGAGTATTTTGAGTTGTCATCCCCCCTGTCTTTGGACATCGTTTTGACAAACGGGGAGTATCGTGTGGCGCTCACCTTTGGTGCAGAGCGGATCAAGCATTTCCAAGTGCTGAAATAAGGGGCGGGCGATGAGTGAATCGCCCCCACGAATGCAACGCGGACGGTTTTTTTCTGCTTAAAAGAAAAGGCATAAGGAAAGAGTGCGTTGCAGCCCATAGGATTGCGTGATATTTTGCATTGCAAAGCGAGATGGCGGTGAACCGCCGTGATATGCAAGGTAAGCCTTGTGTTTTAAAAAGGGTGGGGGATTTTTGCCCCAGACCGTTGACATTTTATCCCGATTTTGCTATAATGAAAGACGTATATCGAACAAGGATACAACACGAAAGAAGAAACGGGAGAGCCGCTATGATTTTGAAAGGCTTTGACAACAAAAAATACCTTTCCTTGCAATCGGAAAAAATCGAAGAACGCATCGCGTCGTTTGGCGACAAACTCTACTTAGAGTTTGGTGGAAAACTCTTTGACGATTTCCACGCGTCCCGTGTACTTCCTGGTTTTGCGCCTGACAGCAAAATTAAGATGCTGCTCAAACTCAAAGACATCGCCGAAGTGTTGATCGTTATTTCTGCAAACGATATCGAAAAAAATAAGTACCGCAGCGATTTGGGTATCACCTACGATGCTGACGTTATCCGCCTTATGGACGTGTTTAAAAAGAAGGGGCTGTACGTGGGTAGCGTCGTTATGACGATGTATCAATCTTCCGCGCGTGTGGATGCCTTCATTAAGCGTTTGGAAAATTTGGGCGTAAAAGTGTATAAGCATTACGCCATCGAAGGCTATCCTTCCGACGTGCAAAAAATCGTTTCCGAAGAAGGGTATGGCAAGAATGATTACGTTGTCACTTCCCGTCGTTTGGTGGTGGTGACCGCTCCTGGTCCTGGTAGCGGCAAAATGGCAACTTGTATGTCCCAACTCTACCACGAAAACAAACGCGGCGTGAAAGCGGGCTATGCGAAATTTGAAACGTTCCCGATTTGGAATTTGCCCCTCTCCCATCCCGTCAATCTTGCGTATGAAGCGGCAACCGCCGATCTTAGCGACGTTAATATGATCGACCCGTACCATTTGGACGCGTATGAAACGCTGGCGGTGAACTATAACCGCGACGTGGAAATCTTCCCCGTGGTAAATGCTATGATGGAACGCATTTTGGGGAAATCGCCCTATAAATCTCCCACGGATATGGGGGTCAATATGGCAGGATTTTGTATCATCGATGATGCGATTTGCCGCAAAGCAAGCCGCGATGAAATCATCCGTCGCTACTACAATGCGCAACTCGACGCCCGCGCGGCACGCGTAAGCAAAGACGTTGTTAGCAAAATTGAATTGCTGATGAGCAAACTCGGTTTGTCTGTCGAAGATAGAAAATCGGTTGCACCTGCTTTGAAAAAAGCGGAAAAAACGGGCGCGCCTGCGGTGGCAATCGAACTCACCGACGGGACCATCGTCACGGGAAAAACCAGCAAATTGCTCGGTGCATCGGCTGCGGCACTCTTGAACGCGTTGAAAGCACTCGGCGGCATTGAAGACAAGTTGAAACTCATCGAGCCGACGGTCATCGAACCGATGCAAAAATTGAAGGTCAACCACATGGGTGCGGCAAATCCCCGCTTGCACACCAACGAAGTGCTGATGGCGCTCTCCATTTGCGCGACGGAAAGCGAACGGGCGAAATGCGCGATGGAACAAATCGGCAAATTAAAGGGCTGCGAAGTGCATTCGACCGTGATTTTGTCCGATGTGGATATGAAAACTTTTAAGGCTCTTGGGATGCACGTCACCTGCGAACCGATCAAAAATTAAAACGACCGCCGCGCGGAAGAATGCTCCGTTGCGGCGAATTTTTTACGTACTATGCAGATAAAATTGTCAGATCATTTTGGATATAAACGCTTGGCGCGGTTCACTTTGCCAACGGTGGCGATGATGGTATTCATCTCTATCTATGGCGTTGTGGACGGCTTTTTCGTTTCAAATTTTGTCGGGCAAACGGCGTTTACTGCCGTCAACTTCGTGATGCCGATCTTGATGGTGCTGGGCGCGATCGGGTTTATGATCGGCTCAGGCGGGAGCGCTCTCATATCCAAAACACTCGGGGAAGGGGATCCCGAAAAAGCAAACCGTATCTTTTCCCTGTTTGTGTGTTTCACGCTCGGGGTGGGTATCACCGTGTCTGCCGCCGTTTGGATCTTTCTGCGCGAAATCCTTTCGGCGTTTGGCGCGACGGGCGAAATGCTTGATAATTGCGTGCTGTACGGTCGGGTGATCCTTTGCGCTCTGCCTGCGCAAATGTTGCAATTCGAGTTCCAAAGTTTCTTCGTGACGGCGGAAAAACCGTACTACGGGTTTTGGTTTACGCTGACCGCTGGCTGTGCGAATATTTTGCTGGATGCAATCTTGGTCGGTGTGTTTGGTTTTGGGCTCGTCGGCGCGGCGATAGCAACGGGTATTAGCCAAATCATCGGCGGCGTGTGTCCGATTTTCTATTTTTTAAGAGCAGGGAACTCTTCCCTGCTGCGGCTTGGAAAAGTTCAATTCGACGGCAAAGCCTTACTCCGTGCGTGCGGAAACGGCTCTTCGGAGTTTCTTTCCAACGTGGCGCTATCGGCGGTGGCGATGCTGTACAACGTGCAACTGATGCGCTATGCGGGCGAGCCTGGTGTGGCGGCCTATGGCGTGTTGATGTACGTCAATTTCGTGTTCTTGTCCTGCTTTATCGGGTATTCGGTAGGGGTTGCACCCATTGTCGGGTTTAACTTTGGGGCAAGGAATAAAGTGGAACTGAAAAACGTGCTGAAAAAGAGTTTGACGGTCATCGCTTGCGGTGCGGCGGCGATGTTGATTTTGGCGCAGACTTTTGCGGTTCCCGTGGCAAATCTGTTCGTGGGATATAATGCGGACTTGCAACAAATGACCGTGCGCGGATTTTTGATTTTCTCGTTTGGGTTCTTGTTCGCGGGGTGGAGTATCTTTGCATCGTCCTTCTTTACGGCGCTGAATAACGGGCTCATCTCGGCGGTGATTTCCTTTTTGCGGACGCTGGTCTTCCAAGTGGCGTCGGTGCTGTTGCTGCCGATGATTTTTGAACGGCTTGGCGGCAATCCGCTTGACGGAATATGGCTGTCGATTGTGGTTGCGGAAGTGGTTGCGGCGGTGGTGTCGTGGGTGATGCTCCTTTGTAACCGTAAACGGTACGGATATTAAGCGATAAAAAGGCTTTTTTAGGAGAAGAATTATGCCTGCTCTTATAGCGATTTTGGTTATTTTAATCATTTGTGTTGTATATTCAAGGAGACCGGAAACCCGCGGAAAGCATGGTGAAAATAGAGTTAGGACAATCATTGGTGAAACAATTAAAAATCAACAGTACGTTATCAACGATTTGATTGTTGCAAACAATGGGACGACTTCTCAAATTGACCATATTGTGATAAATCCGCGTGGGGTGTTTGTAATTGAAACAAAAAACTATTCTGGTGAAATATACGGTTCCGAAAATCAACACGAATGGACGCAAGTTTTAGCCTATGGAACAGTGAAAAATAAATTGTATAACCCGCTGAAACAAAACGCAACGCACGTTTATCATGTAAAAAGAATTGTGGGCAATTTACCGATTTTTTCATTGGTTGTGTTTGTGCAAAATAATACATACAATATTGACGCGAATAACGTAATTCCGCTGTCGGAACTTAAAAAAGTTTTGCGGTTAGGAAAAACGGTTTTAAACACCAGTCAAATGGAAACGGCCTATAATTTATTATTAGCAAGCCGGGCGGAAATATCTACAAAACAACACGTTCAAAACATTAAGGCACAACAATGGAACGTAGAGCACGGTATTTGTCCAAGATGCGGCGGTAGGTTGGTTTTAAGAGATGGAAAATACGGGCAATTCTGGGGGTGCTCGAATTATCCCAAATGTAAATTTATAAAAAACTCATAATATAAAACAAGAAAAGAAAAAAGGGATAGCAGAAAGGCTATCCCTTTTTATATTGGCTGTTACTAAAATGAGAAAATTGACAGGCTTTTTGTTTTAATAAGTTTCTCGTTCCACGCACAAAATATCGTTCGCGTCCAAATCTAACACGGTGCACAATCTTGAAAGTGTATCCAGCGCAGGTAATTTTCTTCCGCTTACGTAATGGGAAATCATAGATTGCGAAACCCCGATTTTTTCCGCTAATTCGGCTTGTGTGATGGTTCTTTGTTTTAATGCGTCGGCTAACGCTTTTTGAATTTGTATAATTGTTGTCATATTTATGCCCCATTATTATTTTATGACTAATGGACATAATTTTTCTTGACTTATTACCATTGGTAATGTTAAAATTAGGGAAAAGGAGCAAAATTATGGAATATTCGGAAATTATACAAAAGTTAAAAGAAGAACGGATTGCCCAAAAAAAGAGTTTGCGCAATCTTGCGCAACGTCTTAGCGTAAGCGCGGCGCTTTTGTCGTCGATTGAGCGCGGGATAACGCCGTTAAAAATGTCGCAATTTTTGTCAATTTGTGAATGTTTGGGTGTTTCTCCCAGCGATTTTTTGGAAGACAAACCACAGGAGAGCGCTCTTGCTTTGGCGAAAAAAATGGAGCAACTACCCCCGAGAGATTATTTGATGCTGGGGAACTTGATTATGTTGATGAGCGCATCCACAGACGAACTTTAATAAAAAAGCAAGCCGAAGGGCTTGCTTTTTGTTTTTAATATAGTGCCGTTACCTACGGTCGCGGGGGCGATTTTTGATAAAATCGGTTTCCTTTGATGGGTACAAATCGTAAGAAAATATGCGCCGTGGCTATCATAATCATAATTTTGCAAACGCAGGCGTTTGCGTTTTGCTAAATCCTGGATTTTGTTCATATTTTTTCCACGTTGACGACGGTAAGGGTGGCTTGGGCAACGCGGAATTTGATTTCGTAGCCGCCAAAGGACATTCCGTAAACCCGCTCGGGTTCGTCTTGATAGGACGGGCGGGGGTCTTCCGCCAAACAATCTGTGAGCCCAGCCAACTTTTCGGCAGGGATTTTTTCTTGTATGCCTTCTTCAAAAACCACCGTCAAGCGTTTGTCTGCAACGCCGTCCGCGTATCCGCCGACTGCATTCAAAATGCAATCCGCGTGGGGCAGGTATGGCTTGACGTCCAAAATCGGCGTTCCGTTCAATAAGTCTGCACCCCCGACCACAAGGCATATCCCTTGCGCGGTTTTTTCTACTTTGAGTAGTTTTACAACGCTCAATCCGATACCGTTGGGGCGGAAAGGGGAGCGGCTGGCGAATACTCCTACACGGGTGTTGCCGCCAAGACGGGGCGGGCGCACGGTAGCGTGGAACTCGTCCGTCTTTGCCGCCGAAAAATCAAACAGTAGCCAAAGGTGGGAAAACCCGTCGATGGCTTTGAACGCGTCTTCCGTTTGGTAGGGCGGGTAAAAATGAATACGGCTAACCACACCGTCCGCTTTGCCGCTTTGGCGGGGGATGCCGAACTTTTCCGTGAAATCGTTTTCAATATAGCCGATAGAGTGTACTTGTTTTTCCATATTCTTTGATCGTTTTTGTTTTGTTGTTTTGCGGCGTAGAGAAAAGCGTTATACTTTTTTGCGCATTACGTAGTCTTGGTTGACCATCCCGCCGCCTAAGGGAAAGTCGATGGTTTTATCCACAACAAAGCCGTTCTTTTTGTAGCAGGCAACCGCCCGCGCGTTGCTTTGGTTGACGTTGAGTGTGACGTCCTTGCCCCGCTTGATGAGTTCATCGAATACGAACTTGGCATACCCCTTGCCGCGCGACGCTGGCGAAAGATACAGTTTGTCTAAATAAACTTCCGTTTCCCGTTCGACAATCACCAAAACGCCGACGTCGTCCACCTTATAATACTCGTAGCCTTGCGCTCGAAAAGCGGGAATGTTGGCGGGCGAAAAGTACTTGTCCAGCAGGAACAGGATTTGTTCTTGGGGTAAAAATCCGCCATAAGTTTCCAACCAAATGGGGTGCATAAAATCATATAAAGACGGATAGTCGTTTTCGCAAAAAGGAGTGAGTTTCATACACTTATTTTACACGCTTTATGTGGAAAAGTCAACGGATTTTTCATTGCTCCCCATTGACAAAAGGGGCGAAAACGGCTATAATGGGCGTATGAAACTTACGCCCAACCACGAACAACGGCAAGTGGTGGAAAACCTTGCCGAAAATATCTTGCTGTTTGCCAGCGCAGGCACGGGGAAAACGTTTACGGTGGCGCACCGCACGGGGCATATTTTGTCCACGGGCGCGGCGTTGCCCGAAGAAGTACTTTGCCTGACCTTTACCATCAAAGCGGCGAACGAAATGCGGGAAGATATACGCCGTATCGTGGGTGCGGACGGAGAGCGGGTACACGTGCAAACCATTCACGGTTTTTGCTACGGGCTTGTCAAGGAAGAAGAACGGCTATACGGCGGCCGTTTTGCGCAGCCACAAGTGATTGACGAAGTAGATGAAGAAACGCTGCTCCAAACCATTTATCTTTCCCGTTTACCCGAATGGAAAATGGCGGACACGCTGGCATATTTGGGGATTGATGCGAGTGTGGAAACCTTGAAAACCAAACCGCTTGTTGGCTATCACGGGGAAGTTGGCTGGCTGGTGGAAGGCGGCTTTTTGAGCCGAAAAGGGGTATTTCAACCCGTACCTGCCCCCTATCAATGGGAAAAACCGCAGGAAGAATGCCCCATTTGCCACGCAAAATACGGCATGGGGGAAACGGTTTGCGCCAAGTGCAAAAAGCCCTTGCCCGAATGGTCGGTATTCCCTTCCGAAAGCCCGACGATGTGGCTCTTGAAGAAGAAAAATCCGTTGATGGGGGTTGCGACGCTGATCAAGCACGCGCGGCTGGAATACGGCTTGTATTCGGGGAATGATTCCGCCGATTATCAAGCGGCTTGGGATGCTTGCAAAACGAAAAAAGCGGAAGAGCGGGAGCGCGCGCTGTCTTATTTCCAAACTTCCTTTTTGGGAAAGGGCGGCGAAATGCAGGTGGACGAACAAGCGGAAAAGAACTTGGATCTGTACGCAGGGAAACTCCTTGCCGAATACGATACCTTGCTTGCGCAAAGCAACCAAGTGGACTTTGATGATTTGATTTTGCGGGCAAGCCGCTATCTTGCGGACGAAGAAACGCGCGAAAAATACGCACGTCGGTATCGGTTTATCACGGTGGACGAAATGCAGGATACTTCGCGGACGGAATACGCTCTGCTCAAAGGGCTGTTTGCGGGCAATAACGTGATGATGTGCGGAGACTTTTTCCAAACGATTTACGCTTGGCGTGGGTCGTCGCCCGAAGAAGTGTTGGCCGATTTTGAACGGGAGTTTACCCCTGCTGTGTATGCCTTTAAGGAAAATTACCGTGCGACGAAAACGCTTGCGAATGCAACGTTTGGGTACTTGAAAAATACGTACCCCCGATTGATGGGGAAATTTGCGCCTGCGGAACTCTCCGTCCACAGCGAACAGGACGGGGAAAAGATAGTTTGCTGTGGGTTTGACAACCTGCGCGAAGAGGCGGCGCAAATCTTCAAATACGTGCAAACCCACCGCCCTAAACAGGTGGGGGATTTGTGCATTATGGCACGCTCGAACGGGTATATCGCCAACTTGACGGCGGCGTTTGAGCGGCTCAATTCTTTTGAAAAAGACGAAGACAAAGTACGCTTTTTTACGGTGGAAAAGGACCACGCATTTTTCAAACGTGCCTGTGTGAAAGATATTTTGGCGGTCTTCAAATTGCTTGTCAATCCGACGGACAATATCAGCATGGAGCGGATTGCCAGCAAGTATATCCGCGGCGTCGGGGCAAAGAGTTTGGAAACTTTGCGAGATCTTGCTCCGCTGGGGATTTCTGCCACGACGTTCTTAAACGAAGACGGGGTGCAGGGCAAAGACCCCTACCAGGTATTGATGGAAAGCGCCAAGCAGGGAAAAATTGTCGTGTATGACACCGAAACGACGGGGCTGGATTTATCCAAAGACGAGATGGTGCAAATTGCCGCTGTGCGTTTAAACGAACGGGGCGAGATTGTGGATACGCTGGATATTATGGTCGAACCGACCATTCCCATCGGGCAGGGTGCATACGAAACGCACGGGTTTGATTTGGACTATATCCGCGCGCACGGCGGCGTGGATGCAAAGACCGCTTTGTTGCGCTTTTCGGAGTTTGCAAAAGGTTGCGTCTTGGTCGGGCATAACGGAATGCGGTTTGATAAACCGCTCGTCCGCAGGCAGTTAAAAGAGCAAGGATTGTCGCCCCTTTCTATCGCAGGGGAATACGATACGCTGACGATGGCAAAACTCTTTTTAGCCGCTCTTCCTGATCATAAGTTGTCCACACTTTGCGCCCATTACGGCGTGGTGAACGAAGCGGCGCACAATGCTTTAGGGGATATTACCGCAACGGCGAGCGTTCTTTGGAAAATGCTGGAAGAAAACGTATTGCCGACGGCAAGCGAACGGCAAAAAGCGGTGGAAAAATTTGCGCCGAAGTTCGAAAAATTTTTTATCTTCTATCTGGATCTACTTGACCGATTGATGCGGGATAAAGTGGGGGAACTTGCTCCGCTGATTATTCATAGAATGATGCTCGAAAAATACTACCCTGCACCAGGGGATCTGGAAGCGATGGCGGACGTTGCGGATAGTTTGCGTTCCGCCGCCGTTTACGACGGGGAAAGTTTCCTTTCATCCTACCTTTCGGACGCGGCTTTGGCGGGCAGCCAGATGGATACGCTTTTGCAAAAGTTGCAAAAAGTACCCGTGATTACCGTTCACCAGGCGAAAGGCTGTGAATTTTCTACGGTGATTTTGGCGGGCGTTTCCGATCGGTTTTTCCCGACGGCGCTTTCCAAAGGCACTCCTTTGGAAGAAGAAGAGAAAAAAGTATTCTACGTCGCAATCACTCGCGCGAAAGAACGCTTGATTTTGACAAGAGTGAACAAGGATTACAAGACGGGCAAATATATCCCGCCCAGCTCCTATTTCTATGCGATCCCCGGCGAGTACCTGTATTTGGATCAAAACTGGGATTAACAGGGGGCAGGTACGGGTTGAATAAAAATTATCACGCCAAAAGGCAGGTGAAAACATGGCGGTTTTAACCGTATTACAACTCAATGATTATATCAAGGACGTCTTTGAAAGCAACCCTGCGTTGTCGATGGTGTCGGTGAAAGGGGAGATTTCGAACTTTATCCACCATCGTAGCGGGCATATGTATTTTACGCTCAAAGACGAAGACAGCCAAATCAAAGCCGTGATGTTCAAGGGCGCGAATGCGCGTTTGACGTTCCGACCTGAAAACGGGCAAAAAGTGGTGGTGATGGGCTCGGTGTCCGTCTATTCCCCCGGCGGGCAATATCAACTCTACGTGGGCGCGATGAAACCGGACGGCATCGGGGACTTGTACCAGGCGTATGAGAAACTCAAAAAGCAGTTGCAGGAAGAAGGGCTGTTTGATGAGCGGCACAAAAAACCGCTCCCTGCTTTCCCGCAAACAATCGGTGTAATTACTTCGGCAAACGGCGCAGCGGTGCGGGACATTATCAACGTCGCAGGTCGGCGGTGTCCGATGGCGCAACTTCTGCTCTATCCTGCCCAAGTGCAAGGCCCGGGCACGGAAAGTTTCTTGTTTGCTGCTCTCGATTATTTCGTAAACCGCGGGGTTATTGACGTGGTGTTTTTCGGGGGCGGCGGCGGTTCGATCGAAGACCTTTGGGGGTTCAACAGCGAACGGCTTGCGCGGCGAATTTTTGCGATGAGCGTTCCTATCATTTCGGCGGTGGGGCATGAAACGGATTTCACGATTTGTGACTTTGTTTCGGACAAGCGTGCGCCTACCCCTTCCGCGGCGGCGGAGATTGCCGTTCCCGATCTGAAAGTGTTGCGGCAACGGCTGGATATGCTCTCGGAGCGGACGGCGGGCGCGGCGGCTTACGGCTTGGAAGAAAAGCAAAAACTCCTTGAGGAGATGGGGCAATTTTACAGCGCGAAGAACGTGGAAAAGTTGCTTGCTTTGCGCATGGAAAAGCTCAAAGGGATGGCGGGCAAGGCACAAAGTTTAAGCCCGCTTGCGGTGCTTGCGCGCGGCTATGCTGTGGTGGCAAAGGACGGTAAGGCGGTCAAGGCGCAAACGGAAGTTTCGCTGGGCGACAGCGTGGAAATTCGTTTACAGTCGGGCGAAGTGAAAGCGGAAATTACCCAAGTGGGAAAGGAGAAATAAGATGAAAGAAATGACTTACGAACAGGCGTATCAAAAGTTGGAAGAATATACCGAGCAACTGGAAAGCGGGGAATTGACTTTGGATGAAAGTTTGAAGGTATTTGAAAAGGCGGTGGCGCTCATTCGCTATTGCGGGGAAAAGTTGGACGGCGCGAAAAAGCAAATGCTGGTGCTTGTCGAAGGTATGAGCGGTGAAATGGAAGAAAAACCTTTCAACCCCGAAGACTACCGCGGTTAAATAGAAAAAGATAAGGAGATGCCATATGACGAAAAAAGAATGTTTGAGTATGACGATAGATGAGATTCGAGATGCGTATAGAGAATGGTTGACAAAGAATACGAAGCGTGGCAAAAAGTCGATAGATACGACGATTTCGGATGCTTTGTATTTGTGGAATCATGGTTATACAGATGATGATTTTTGGAATATTCTGTTTTCTAACAATTTTGAGACCGAAGCAAGAGCCGCTCTTAAAGATGCGTTAAAAGCTTCGAAATCAACGAAAACGCTGAATGAAAACGTGGACGCCTATTTCTGGTCCTTGAAAAGATTCCATGATGTTATCCTTGAACTGAATAATCGGATAACCTATTTAAGCGAAGCGATTGCCGCATTGAAAGATTTGGGTGGGAAAGGGACGCAAAAACAAATTGGTGATACAATAGAAGATAGGAAGAAATTACCATATTTAGGAAATCAAACTTGGAGAAGATCGCTTGCTCGTACTTTACAATGTCATACAAATGATCATACGACGGACGATAATAAATATCCCAAACTTCCTGACGAGAAAGTGATTTTCTTGTATCGAGATGGGGTTTGGATATTAAAGGATTACGATGAAACGGCGGCGACCGAAGTGCCGGATTCTGTTGTGGAAGAAGGTGGAAATACTTACGGGGAAGTAGAGTTTGAAAGAGACGTTTTTTGCGAACAAGGAACTTTCCAGCGTTTAAGGTCCTTGTTATTACATAGACAAAATATGATTCTGCAAGGCGCGCCAGGGGTTGGGAAAACGTATATGGCGAAACGCTTGGCGTATGCGATGATGGGCAAAAAAGATGAAAACAAGGTCGGAATGATTCAGTTTCATCAGAGCTATTCGTATGAAGATTTTATCTATGGCTATAAACCTAATGCGGACGGATTTGCGGCTCGTGCAGGGATCTTTTATAAGTTCTGCGAACGGGCAAAAAAAGAACCTGATGAAAAGTTTTTCTTTATTATCGACGAAATTAACCGCGGGAATATGAGCAAAATCTTCGGGGAGTTAATGATGTTGCTTGAAAAGGAATATCGCGGTGAAGAAAACAGAATGATTCTTCCCATAGACATAGAAGATTCATTTTTCTACGTCCCTGAAAATGTGTACATCATCGGTATGATGAACACAGCAGATAGAAGTTTGGCGATGATGGACTATGCTTTGCGCCGCCGTTTCGCGTTTGTTGACGTAATGCCTGCGTTTGAAACGGATGCGTTTAAGGCATATCAAAAACAAGTGGACGATAAAGCGTTTGATGCGGTGATTGAACAAATTATCAAGCTGAATAAAAATATCAGCAAAGATGATGCGTTAGGGGCAGAGTTCAGCATCGGGCACAGCTATTTCTGTAAATCGTACGAACAATTGCAGGAATTAAAACAGCAAAATGATGGCGTAAAAAATTGGATAAACATGGTGGTGGAATACGACATCATTCCTATGATTAAGGAATACTGGTTCGATAATAAATCTGTTGCAGATGCAGAAATTAAAGCATTGAGAGACTGTATAGAACAATGACGAAAGCAAACGTCCCTATTAAAAATATATTTTATATGTTATCTTATGCGTTTGACACTCTGACTGAAAGTGAAAAACAATACATAGAAAAAGAAGATTTTCAAGGTGCGGAAGATTTATTTGCCGCTGTTTTGGCGCACGGTGTTGCGGCGCAGGTAAAACGCGGTTTATATAAGGAATATATCGAGCAAACCGAAGAAATGGAAACTGTACGCGGTAGAATCAATCTTCCACAAACCATTCGTCTCAAAACGCAAAGAAAACAGCGTATGGTTTGCGACCACGATACCTTGTCTGTGAATAACATATATAATCGCATATTGAAAGAAACAATGTGGCGGTTGTTGGTACATCCAGATGTCCAAAAAGCGCGAAAAGCAGAGTTGAAAAAGCTGATTATGTACTTTTCTGAAGTGGAAAACATTGCCTTAAAATCGGTGCGTTGGAAAGCATTGCGTTTTCAAAAGAATAATCAGCATTATAAACTTTTACTAAATGTGTGCCATTTCGTGTGGCAGGGCTGGCTACTTACCGAGACGGAAGGGGCTTTTCAATCAATGCAGTTCCGTGAAGATGCGATTGCAAGATTGTATGAACGATTTGTTCGTGCTTATTACAAAAAAACGTATAAAGATTTAGCAGTAGGCGCGCCGTATGTAGATTGGGATGTGCAAGAAGGTATAGGACTGGACAGCTTACCTGTGATGCATACGGATATTACGCTGGAAGGGCAAGATGCAATTTTGATTATTGATACAAAGTTTTACAGCGAAATGATGGCACGAAATCAATTCGGTAAGGAAACGTATCATTCGGCGAATTTGTATCAATTATTTACGTACGTGAAAAACATGCAAGCAAATACAACCAAGAAAGTATCTGGTATGTTGCTGTATGCGCAGACGGAAACAGGCGTATTGCGTGAAGGCGAATTTTCGATGGGCGGGAATGCAATCTATATCGCCGCTCTGGACTTAAACAGAGAGTTTGATGAAATAAAAGCCCGATTGGACGGTTTTATTGCGAGAATCTTTCCATAACAAGCAAAGCACACCCTATTTAGGGTGTGTTTTTTATAAAAAATAAGAGAAAAGGACTTTTGTCCGTTGACAAATTTGACAAAAAGTGATAAAATAAGCACAATCATTTTTGCGAAAAAGAGAGAAGACTTATGAAAGAATTGATGTTGACAAACAAAGCCATCGCGCGCGGCGCGTGGGAAGCAGGCGTGGACGTACTGTCTGCGTATCCTGGTACGCCCAGCACCGAAATAGCGGAACATTTTGCCGTGATGGATGGCGTTTATGCGGAATGGGCTCCCAACGAAAAAGTTGCGGTTGAAGTTGCAATCGGCGCGGCGGTTGCTGGTGCTCGTTCGATGGCGTGTATGAAACACGTGGGCTTGAACGTTGCCGCTGACCCCCTGTTCACCGTGGCGTACACGGGGATTAACGCAGGGCTTGTAATCGTCGTTGCGGACGATCCTGGTATGCATTCGTCGCAAAACGAACAGGATTCCCGCTACTATGCAAAGAGCGCGCATATCCCGATGCTCGAACCGTCCAACGCGCACGAAGCGAAAGAGTTTGTCAAACTCGCTTTTGAAATGAGTGAACAATTCGATACCCCTGTTTTGGTGCGTGAAACGACGCGTGTTGCGCACTCGCACGGGGTTGTGGAACTTTGCGACCGCGAAAACCGTCCTGTAAAGCCTTACGAAAAGGCGATCGGAAAATACGTTATGATGCCTGCGAACGCCATCAAACGCCACGTGGTTGTAGAAAAGCGCGACAACGATTTAAAGGAATACGTCAATTCCCTTTCCATCAACCGCGCGGAATACACGGATGAAACCCAAATGGGGATTGTGTGTTCGGGGGTGGTGTATGAATACGTGAAAGAAGCGTTGCCCAGCGCCAACGTATTCAAGGTAGGCACCGTTCATCCCGTACCTGTCCCTGCTATTTTGGAATTTTCCAAGAAGGTAAACGGCTTGTATGTCGTGGAAGAATTAGAACCTTTCATCGAAGAAACGCTGAAAGCGGCAGGGATCTCCTGCGTGGGAAAAGAGTTGTTCTCTTTGCAAGGGGAAATCTCTGTGCCCATTCTTTTGGAAAAGTTCGGTAAGGCAAAACCTGCCGAAAACGCGACCTGTATCAACGCTCCTGCTCGTCCGCCCGTAATGTGCGCGGGTTGTCCGCACAGAGGCGTGTTCTACGTACTTGCTAAAAATAAAATTACGGTACACGGCGATATCGGTTGTTACACCCTCGGCG
>JAZOLF010000092.1:0-8998 GCA_045652785.1 Candidatus Scatosoma sp.
CCGCGGTAGTTGAACGCTCGAAGTTCCTTTTTCTTGATGAGTTCATAGATACCATTTTTGCCGATGGGAGCGAAACGGCTTGCTTTCATGGGAGTTAAAATTTCAGGGCAGTTTTTGAACATGCGCTCGAGTTCTTGAATCTTTTCTTCTTTGGTCATTTTTTTATCTTCCTTGTTCAAAATTTGCCGATGACGAAACGGAAGAAAAAATGAAGAAAATATGGCTAATTCTGGGGGTGGGTTTCTCGCATTTTTCTCGCAATTTTCTCGCAAAAATGCAAAAAACGTGCAAAAAATGGCAATTTTTGGGGTAAAAACGCCCACATTTAGGGAGTAATAGGGACGAAACGGGAAATGCCGTCAATTTCTTGAAAACTGTTGATGGTAACATCCGGGGGTTCGAATCCCTCTCTCTGCGCCAAAAAGCCGCCCAAAGGGGCGGTTTTGTTTTTATTGCAAAAAGTTTTTCCGCTACGTATTGACGATTTTGGTGTAGTGTGGTATAATAACGAAAACCATAGATGTGATGGGTGACAAATGGGGTATCAGGAAAGATTTACGAAAGAAGAAATTGTTGATTTTGAAAACCGACTGCTGGAATTGATGGGAAAAGCAAGAACAGATTTTTCCGAGCCGTTGTGGGAGAATGGCAACTTTGTGTTCAATGCTTTGCCGTACCTTGATTACAAACACGGATTTTGGGTGGTCGAAGAGTTTATATCCGAAAAACTCTACGATAAGATGTTGATTGTGTGCCATTTGATTGAAAATCTGCGCGCGGCGCATAATTATATCTTCGTATCGGGGGTATTGAGAAGAGTTCCCGCATCCGCGTGGGCGGATGAAACTTTTTTACACAACGTTGTATGCGCGGACATTACGGCGATAGAATATATCCCTGACGAATTTAAAACGGCGGGGGTTATTATGAATGCCATCTATCAAGTGCCTAAGCAGGAAGACTTCTATGAAGAATGCTACGCAGGCAGATACATAGATATTATCGGCTGGGTGCCTGTATGCTTGTGGGAAGATGGCGACTTTGTGGAAGGGTTAAAAAAGGAATTTACCAAAGTGTATGGCTATATCCAACGAGAAAAAGACCTGGAAAGGGTGCTTGCGGCGGTGGATAAAAAGTTGGGTTTATAAGGGGCGTAAAGGAACAAATGGACGAAACGTCCATCAAAATATAAAAAAGGAGAAGGAAAGATGGGAAGATTGCCTGTTATGCAAAGTGCAAGATGGTGCGCGAATTGCGCATTTTGGGCTGGAGAAAGAACGATTGACGGATTTTTCGGGCGCGCGGAAGTGGATCAAAACTGCCAAGCGAAGGGAAAGTGTTTGAATATGAAAGGGTATTACAACCAACCTTGTCACTGGCAAACCACCTGCCCTGGTTTTACCAGGCATCCCGCAATCAAAGGATAATGCTAAAAACAAAAAAGCCGCCCACTCGGGCGGTTTTTGTATTGTGCGTTGCAAAAAGATGAAAAAGGCGGTGAATAAGATAAAAAAATAACACGGGATTGCTCCCGTGTTCGCGCGCAATCGCGCATTAACCGACTTACAAGGTGCACAGCACCTATGCGCATTATTAGTATATGCGATAATTCGCGAAAAGTCAAGCGTTTTTCAAAAAGACAAATAAAAAGAACGAGTTCAGGCGGTTAAGATCCGCTAACATTAACTCGTTCGTTGGCGACTTACAAGGTGCACAGCACCTATGCGCATTATTAGTATATGCAATAATTTCAAAAAAGTCAATAGGTTTTTACAAAAAAATTAAAAAAATGAAAAACCGCGTCGGTGCAGGCAAAACGGGAAACAAAAACACCGACGAAAAAGGGCAACAAAAAAATAGGCAAGCCACGCGGTTGAGATCCGCCAACTCTGACAAGCCTATTTTTTGCAACCTTTCGGCTACATTATTAGTATATGCGATAATTTGCGAAAAGTCAAGTATTTTTTCAAAAAGACAAATAAAAAACCGCGTCGGCTGTTAAGCAGGGCGCGGGGGGAACGCTCTAAGTGCACGTTCCTTGACATAAGAGTCAATTACATTATATGCAATAATTTCAAAAAAGTCAATAGGTTTTTACAAAAAAACAAAAAATCGCCGATCTAAAAAAGAACGGCGATTCGCAAAGATAGGATTAGTCCACCTATCTCAATGCCACAATTTTGGTGGCGGGTGCACGGTATTTCAACCGTACCTGCATGCTACCCTGAGGGTAGTGGTGTTCTTCACAAGTAGAAGACCATTTATATAGTAGCATAAACAAAAAACGAAGTCAAGGGATTTTATAAAGGGTTATGAAATAAAAAAAGATTTGCATTCCCGTCCTTTCGACTATGCCTTGCAAAACAAGGTCAATGCAAATCTATGTATCAATTATATGTAATAATTCGCAAAAAGTCAAGCATTTTTCAAAAAGGCAAATAAAAAAACACGTCAGCGCAGGAGTAGGGAGAACGTGCCAAAAATAACTATTTAGAAAAAAAGGCAAAAAAAATAGCAACGAAGTGCCAAACGCTTAAAAAGCAGAAGCCAGGACTTTCAAAAAGTCGTCGTTGCTATTTGCAGTATAGCATAGAAAAAATGTAAAAGTCAAGCATTTTTTTCAAAAAATCGTATGAAAACAAAAAAAGGATATGCCGTAAAGCATATCCCTTTTTTGTGGCGCAGAGAAGAGGATTTGAACCTCCGGTTACATTCCTGCAACACACGATTTCCAATCGTGCTCCTTAAACCACTCAGACATCTCTGCAAGTAGGCTTTCCGTTGAAAGCCATATTATATTACTGTATTTTTTCAAAAAAGGCAAGCGTTTTTACCGTGTTTTCAAAAACTTTTTTATTTTATTGTTCCACTTTGTAGCAATCGCACGCTTTTCCGCTGGGCATAAACCCGCTATCCGAACATTTTTTACATTCGTACTGCGGCAGGAGTTGCCATTCTTCGATCCCGAGTGCGGAAAGAACTTGCAGGCGTTCCGCTGCCAGTTCTGCTTGCTTTGCTTTGAGTGCAGGCAGGGTATCGGGGGCGTAGATTTCCGCTTTCGCCAGCTCCATATTCATCTTCGATAAAGCCCGTTCAATCGCACCAAAGCGGGGGGCGGAAGTTGCTTTCGTCACATACCTGTCTGCCACTAATTGCGCTTTTTCGCGTTTGTCGGCGTAGAATTTTTCCCTTGCGGACTTCGCGTTTGCCGCTTCGATGGCTGCCGCCGCGTAGGAAGGAGTGCTGCCCGTCGTACCGCTCTTTTGCGCCGCGGGTTTTTCGTCCTTTTCCAAATCCTTTACTGTTTGGTAGCCAAGCCGTTTCCATTCGGATAAGATACGGTTCATGTAGGGGATGGGGGATGCGGATGCCGCCGAACGTTTTGCCGCTTCCAAAATCATATCGTCGCTAAACGACCAGCCCCGCCAAGTTCCCAAAAGCGCAAGGTTGTTTGCCGTCGGACGGATTCCGCCGCAAATTTCTTGGAGTTTCGTCAGCAACTTCAAATCGCCGTTCTTTTCTTTGAGCGTTTCTTTTACGCCGTCTGCGGTGATGATGCCGTCGGCGAACATACTTTCCAGAGTTTGGTGCATACAAGCAAAGTCGCCGCGCCCCGTTTTCAAACAGTAGAGCGCAATTTCAAGCAAGGAATTGTCTTCGTAGCCCCATTCCGTCCATTGTTCGACGTACTCGTCGATATAGGTTGCGGGGTTGGAGATTTTTGCCCCCAACTTTCTTGCGATGCGGAAGGTAAGGTTTGCAAGCAAATCGCGTCGTTCCAAATATTTTTCAACGTCACGCGCGGTGAACTTTTCCCGTTCTTTGAGTTCGTCCAGCACCAGTTGCAAGGTGGACATTTGACCTTTTTTCAAGTATTTTGCCGCCGCGCGGATGCCGCCGTGGTCGAACCCGTCGCGCAGCCAAGCGCTATACAGCGTGTAGTCCGTTTCGTCGATGCGGCGCTTGATACCAAGCAAGATAAACAGCGTTTCGATGTGTTTTTCGTTCTCGTCGTAATTGCCGAGCGCGGTTTCCACTTGTTCGTAGGTTGTGATGCCGTCGCGCAGGAATTTTTTTGCCTTGTTAAAGACATGGTGGGGGGTAATGCTTTCCCCGTCCTTGGCGATACAGTATTCTACGACGAGCAAAAGCGCCATAGGTTGGATGTCCGTTTCTTCTAAAAAGCGCATATATTTGACGCTTTCTTGGTAGGATACGAACTTACCCACTTTTTGCATCCGTTTTTGCAATTCCTTGTTAAAATCGCCGTACTTATCATAGCGGATTTGCTTGGGCTTGCCGCCGTTATTTGCCACAGGTAAATAGCGGACCGTGAACGGATCGGCGGAAAGAATTTCCACCAAGTCGTAATCCTGCCAGTATTCGAATGCGTCGATAATTTTTTCTTCGGTGGTTTTTAATACTTCCGCAAGAGAGCGCACGGAAAAATCATCGTTGCCGCATTGACAAAGATGTAAGCCGTACAAATAGACCTTGACCGCAAAGTCGTTGGCTTCGGGCAGGTATTTTTGGATAAAACGGTTCTCAACGTAGGTAAAAGAGTGGGTTGTGAACTCTTTTGAGAAGGAACAAAACGCCATAATCGGACGCTCCTTTGGTAAGTATTTGCTTATTTTATAAATAAGAATTGTGAAATTTAGGAAAAATCCCGTCTTTTTCCGCGTTTAGGTCTTGCTTTCTTTTGCAAAATGGTGTATAATGAACCCGTATATGTGCAAAATTGCGGTAAGAGATACGCCGTAGGATTATTATAGCGGGTTTCCTTTCGAAAAGCAAGGCATTTTGACGGGAGAATTGAAAAAAAGAAAAGGGATTTATCGGCAACATGGCAAAAAAGACGTTAGTAAAAAAAGAAAAAATCGTCAGCGCGCTGTCAATATGGCGGCTGTTTGACGTTTCGCGAACGCCTGAAACGGAAGTGGTACGCGTGGAAAAGGACGTGGAAACGGGATTGCTCTATCAGCAATTGCGCTATAACGGACGCGACACCGAAGACGGGGGCGTTCGTATTTTTGCATACTTCGCGCGCCCGAAAGGGGATAAACCTTGTCCTGCCATTTTGCTGCTCAAAGAAGCCAACAAGCCCTTGGACGTTGCTTTGATGGCGCACTTCGTACAAAAGGGGTACGCGGTGTTGATGCCTGACTATTCGGGAAAACTTTCACCTGAAGAAAAGAAGGGGATTTACGCGGACGGGTTCGACGAAGAAACGGAAGAACTCGGCTACGAAACGGATGATGAAACGGAACTCCCCGAAAAAGAAGAACACGAAACGAAAAATACCGACGCGGAAAGCGAAGACGCTGGCTACGCAGGTACGGTATATCCCCCGTCCTTGTCGTACGCGAATTACGCGACCGCGAAAGGGCTGTATGATTTGGAAGGGATTTCGGCGGATCAAACTTGTTGGTTTGAATGGACGTACAGCGCGTTATATTCCCTGTCCTACTTGAAGAGCCGCGACGACATTGAAAAGATCGGCGTTGTCGGGATTCGCACGGGCGGCGAAGTGGCGTGGAAAGTGATGCTTTCCCCTGACGTGGCTTGCGGTGTACCCGTGAATGCGGCGGGTTGGCTCTCTTCGCGCGGGACGAACCGTTTTGCGGAAAATTCCGCAATCAACCTTGCGGACGAACGCCATCGCTATATCGCGGGCGTGGATTCGCAGTCGTACGCGCCCTTTGTCACTTGTCCTGTGTTGATGCTTTGCGCGATGTCCGATTACGGCTTTGATGCCGACCGCGCTTACGATACTTTTGGTAGAATCGGCGGGGAAACAGCGGCGCAAAAGGCGATTATCTATTCCCCTGACAGCGGTTCTTGTATCGGTCAAAATGGGTTGCAGGATTTGCAAATCTTCTTAGAAAAGCATTTGAAAGGCAGGGAAGTATTCATTCCTGAGCCGCTCAATATCTCGGTTACGGAAAAGGACGGCAAATTGCACGTCGAAGTGATGGGCGACGAAGAAGGCATCATCAGCGAAATGGGGGTTTGCTACACCGAAAGCGCACCCAAAGTACGCAGCATCTACCGCGAATGGCAATGTGTGTATAAACAGCCTGGCAGCGCAATCAAGAATGGGAAGATTGCCTGCGACATTACTCCCTTTGAAGGAGCGCCCGCGGCGTTCTTGTACGGGTATGCACAATATTTAAATGGCTTTAAAGTGGTGACAAAAATCGTACCCAAGCAGTTCAACGTGTCGTCGGCAAAGAAACTCGGTAGCCGTATGCTCTTCTCGGGCGAAGAACTGGATTCGTTTAGCGTGGCAGAACACGAAGACTACTCGGTGGCGGGGATTTTCTTGGAAAAGGAAGCGACGCCAAAACTCGTTTTTGGGTATGGCGGTATCCAAGGCGCGTACTCGCTCGGCGGTATCAAGACGTATAAAATCAGTTCCCCCCGCTACGTTGCGGAAGAAGAAGATATTTTGAAGTTCGACGCTTACGTGTGCGGTACGGAAACGGAAACCTTGCGTATCGGCGTAGAAGTGACCGAAGACGACGGCGAAACGTCCAGATATTTCTGCCAAGTGCCCATCAAAGGCGGCGGAAAATGGAAACGGATTATGCTGGAAGCGCGGGATTTCAAGAACGACCGCTTTGGTAAGCCTTTGGAATCGTTTTCGCATGGGCGCGCATTGACGTTCGGTACGGAAAACGAAGATTGCGAATACGCTATCACAAATATTTTGTGGTTGTGATGGATAGAAAGAGAGTATGAAAGAGCAAAAAAGTTTACAAGATAGCGAACTGTACGAGAGTTGTTATCGCATCGCGGAACGCAAATCGAACGCTCGGTTTTTCTGCGTGCTACTCATCGTCGTTTGGGCGGTGATTATCGCGCTGAACGCTTGGTACTCCGCATTTGGCGGGGTGCAAGTGGACGGGGGGTCGATGCTGGATACCTTCCGCAGCGGCGAATACTTGTTGGTTCGGTACTTTGACGAAGGGGACGAACTTCCTTACGGGAGTGTGATCGTGGTGGACATCGGGCATTACCCCGAAGTGCAGGCATACAACGCGGCGCATCCGAACCGAGCCCCGACCAAGTACCTTATCAAGCGCTTAATCGCCAAAGAAGGGGATCGGGTGCGTTGTCAAGACGGCGTGGTGCAGGTATGGTACGCGGGAACAAGCGGGTATCAGTACTTGGACGAGCCGTATGCGAAATACTCTAATAAGTATGAATACGACTTTGACGAATACATCGTTGGTGAAGGGGAAATCTTCTTCTTAGGGGACAACCGCAACATTAGTTTGGACAGCCGCTACCAGGAAGATATGTCACATATTGACCGTTTGTACAAGGAAGCAGATATTTATGGGATCGTGCCTGACTGGGCGGTAAAAAACAAGGACACTTTGGCAAAGATTTTTTTCTGGCGGGAAACGCTGGCGAAAAGATAATCAACAATAAAAAATAAAAAAAAGATATAGATTTTAGGAGACAGATTTATGGCAATTCGTATCACATCAGACAGCACCTGTGATTTGGGACATTTAGTACAGGAACGCAACATCGGCATTTTGCCTTTGCAGGTAAACTTGGGCAGCAATTCCTATTTTGATGGCGTAGATATCGTACCTACGGATATTTTCGCATTCGTCGCGGAAACCAAGCACTTGCCCAAGACGGCAGCGCCCAGCATCGGCGATTACGAAGAATTTTTCCAAAAGCAACTGGATGCTGGCTACGATGATGTTATCCATTTCAACATTTCCGTGAAGGCGTCGGGCTCGCACAATATGGCAAAGCAAGCGGCTGCTGGATTTGGAGGCAAAGTGCGCGTTATCGACAGTATGGCGCTTTCTTCGGGGCAAGGTTTGCTCGTTATGAAGGCGTGCGATATGCTGGAAGAAGGCAAAAGTGCGGCGGAAATCGAAGAAGCGTGTTTGGAAATCCGCACGCATATCAATACTTCCTTTGTGCCTGACAGTTTGGACTATTTGCACAAGGGCGGCCGTGTTTCGGGTATGGTAAAACTTGCGGCTGCGGCATTCAAAATCCATCCGTTGATTTTGATGGACAACGGTCAACTTGTACCTGGTAAAAAGTACAAGGGCAAGATGCACGTACTCATTAAGCAATATATTGCGGACTTGAAAGAAATGTACCCGTCCTACGATAAGAGCCGTTGTTTTATCACCCACTCTTGCGCGGATAAAGCGCTCGTGGATGCGGCGAAAGCGCAGGTTGCGGAACTTTTCGATTTTGACGAAGTGATCGAAACGGTTGCAGGCTCGATTGTTACCAGCCATTGTGGGCAAGGTACGCTCGGCGTATTGTTCGTGTATAACAAATAAGAAAACGATGGTACAGACGATTTACAACGACGCCGATCTTTTGGCGGCGGTTAAGCAACGCAAAAAAGTGCTGGGTGTTTTCTGGGCGGTCACGCTGGCGTATGCGGCGTTTGCCATCGGTTGGTGGATCTACTATATGGGCTTGCCCTATGCCGATCCGATGCAGGCGTTGCCGAAGGCTTTGATCTTCGTGGCGACGGGCTTGTACGTGCTGTTTTTATTCCCGTTTATGGGGATCAAATACCACCGCATTAACCGATATTATAAACTCCTTTGCACGATCTCGGAAGGAATTAAAACGGAAGAAAAATGCTATTTTGCGTACTTTGCGGAAAAGGATTTGCAAAAGGAAAAAGTGGACGTCGTATCCTGTGTGTTTAAAACTTGGAATAAGAAAAAGCAGGAATGGATGGAGCGCGAAGTGTATCACGACGTAGAAAAAGAATGGCCAGATTTGGAACAAGGCGATTTGGTGCAGTATGCGGTGCAAAGCAACTTCTTGGTGCGCTATGAAGTGCTGGAACGTTGCGCTTTGACGGCGGTAGAACTTGGGGAAGATGAAGGGGACTACGCAAACGAAGAAGGAGAAACGGTATGAGAGCAGTCGTTACAGTAACAGGCAAGGACAACAAAGGGATTATCGCACAGGTTAGCGGTTTCTTGGCGGCAAA
>JAZOLF010000093.1:0-10957 GCA_045652785.1 Candidatus Scatosoma sp.
GTTTTTCGTCTTAGATGCAAGCATGGCAAGGAGCGGCAAGGGAGCATACCGATAGTATGTGACTGCGCCGCAACGCCGCCATGCGCCGCATATAAGGCGAAAAAAATAAAGGGATTTAAGGGAGATCCCTTAAATCCCGACCAGTCGAAACCATTACATTCCGTATCTCTTCTTGAACTTATCGATACGTCCACCGGTATCAACTAACTTCTGCTTGCCCGTGAAGAAAGGGTGGCAGTTGCTGCAAATATCTACTTTCATAACGTCGCCATCTTTGGTCGTACCCGTTTTGAACGTAGCGCCGCACGCGCAAGTCACAGTTACTTCGTGATATTTGGGATGAATATCAGCTCTCATTCTTTTCACCTCGCTGTTATTTTCTTTCAAATGCTTTATCATTATACCCCGATTTTGCCCTGCCGTCAACTGTTTTTGGGTTATTTACAAAAAATAGTTGCAAATTTTCCAAAAATACGCTATACTAATTTTAACGACCGAAACAAGGCAGAGTGTTTATGAAGATTTGGCAACTTGCAGCACAAAAGAATATACAAAGGAGTACCGCCCCCGACGTTAAAATCAGCGAAAAAACGGCGAAAGTCAAAGTGACGAAAGCCCTTCTTTCCGAAGCGGACGTTGCGACGTACACGGGCGCATTGAAAGTACAATACCCTTTAATTCCCGGCCGCTACGCCATCGGCGTAGTCACGGATGCAGGTGCGGAATCCTTTATGACGAGCGGTACAAGAGTATATCTTGCAGGCACTTACGAAGACGAACTTGCCCCCAGCGGATTGCAAATTGCAGGCCAAACCGCAGACGGTTTCTATCGTGACTTCGTTTTGGTGGACGAAAACCAAGCCTACGGCTTGCCCCATTCGGTTTCTGACGAAGCGGCATTTTTGATTGATCCCGTAGCGCTTGCCGAACGCACGGTAGAAGAAATGGACATCAAGGTCGGCCAACACATTTTGGTTCTTGGCGGCGGTTTGTACGGGAACGTACTTTGTCAAATTCTCATCTACCACCGCGCCGTGCCTATCTTGGTGGATAACAACCCCGAACGTTTGGCACGCGCAAAAAAGTGCGGTATCTACTATACCCTGCCCTTTGACGAAACGCTCAAAGACCGTATCGCAAAAGTGACGGGCGGCAAAATGGCGGACGGCGCGATTTATCTTGCGCTCAACAACCGCATTGAGCCTTCCGCAATCTTCAATTTCTTAGCAAGAGATACTTCCGTAGCATTTTGTTCCTTGACGGAAAAGCCGCTTACGGTCAATTTGGAAAACGCCTTAAAGAACAACATCACGGTGAAAGGCGTCACCGAATATCGGGAATACATTTCTTCCGCCATCAACATTTTGGCAAACAAAGCGGTCACTTTCACGGAGTTCCCCTTCAACTACTATCCCGAAGAGTCCCTTCCCGAAAAGTTGCAGGAATACGCGGAAATCCTGTCCGCAAACGGCAACCTGCCCGAAGAGATGGATATTTTTAAATTCGTATTTTAACCAAAGTGCCGTTCCCGAAAGGCGAATGGCATTTTTTCTACCCATTCCCCCGTTCAACGCGTACATGGGTGGGGCATTTTATCGAAAAAGGAGTAAAACAGTATGAAATACTTGGTAGCATCCGACATTCACGGTTCTTCGTTTTGGTGCAAAAAGTTGTTAGAGTTTGCCGACAAGCAAGGGGTGGATAAAATCCTTTTGGTGGGCGACCTACTCTATCACGGCCCGCGCAACCCCTTCCCCGAAGGATACGACACCCAAACGGTGTACGAATGGTTAAACGCCCGCAAGGACAGCCTTGTTTGCGTGCGCGGAAACTGCGACAGCGAAGTGGATCAAATGGTGCTTTCTTTCCCTATGCTGGACGATTATCAAGCGTTGCCTTTCGGGAATAGAACGCTGTATTTAACGCACGGACACTTGCACGAAACAGACAAGCCGTTTATCCCCTTGAAATCGGATGATTTGCAAATCAACGGGCATTTCCACGTGCCGACCTTTAAACGCTTGGAAAACGGCGTTTTGTACGCGAATTGCGGCTCTGTGGGCTTACCAAAAGACGGATCCCCGCACAGTTGTATGCTCTTGAACGAAGATGGAATTGAATGGATTGATCTTTCCACTTTCAGCCCTTTCCACAGACAAAGATTATAACTTTTTTATCAAAGATAAAAACGACGGTCAAAAACCGCCGTTTTTTGTTTTTCTTTATGGGTTTCGTTATGCTTTTGCGATTGCAATTTGGATATTCGCATCCCCTTCTTGCACTTCTACCACCGTTGCAGGGGTTTCCACCGCCGCCACGGACGAAAGGGTTTCGCCGCAAACGTAGTCAATCCATGCCGCAGGATAATCCCCCGTCACCGCAATAAGAATTTTATCGGTGATTTCGCATCCGATTTGTTTTCTTGCGTCTTGGATACCGCGGATCATTTCACGCGCCAACCCTTCCGCTTTCAATTCTTCGGTGATGGTCAAATCCAGGGATACAACCAGGTCAAAGTCGCTGGCAACGAACAGCCCGTCTTTTGCGATGAAAGTGACCAAAATGATTTCCTTGTCGTACGCCTTGATTTCGCCATCGACGTTGCATTCCACAACGTCCCCTTTCATTTCGTACTTACCGCTCTTAACCGCCTTGATAATTTGGCCGATTTCGGTAGGATACTTTTCGCGGATTGCGTTGAAGTTAGGATCTCGTTTCATCGTCGCAATATCGCTTACGCTGGACAGAATTTCAATGTTCTTGATATTGAGTTCTTCTTTCAAAATGTCTTCGAACTCTTTGATAACCGTCACTTTCGCAGGGTCGGTAGATGCTACACGAAGAAGGCTCAAAGGCTGACGGTTTTTCACTTTGTTCTTGTTGCGAATATTACGTGCCAAAGCGATGACGCTTTGTACCGTTTCAATTTTGCCAAGCAACTCTGCATTTTCGTAGATTGCAGGCACTTCTTCCCAGTCTGCAAGATGCACGGAAAGTTCGCCCGTCAACATCTTATAGATCTTTTCGGAAACGATGGGCGCAACGGGCGCAAGCAACTTGGTCACGTTCACCAAAACGTAGTACAACGTTTCGTAAGCGTTTTTCTTATCCTGCGTGAATTCCGCGCCCCAGAAACGGCGGCGGCTACGACGGATATACCAGTTGGTCAAGCCGTCCAACAAGGATGCGATCGGCCCAACGTATTCGTCCACTTGGTAGTTATCCATGCTGGTACGGATGGTTTTTTCCGTGTCGTAGAGTTTCGCCAAAATCCATTGATCGAGCAGGTTATCACTCTTAGGCGCAACCGCTTTTTCGGGATGGAATCCGTCGATATTCGCATAGGAAATGAAGAAGTTGCAAGCATTCCAGTACGGCAAAATGAATTGCTGATACGCGTCTTGGATACCAGAATCATCAAACAGCAAATCCCCGATGAGCATCGCTTTGGTTTGATACAAGTACAAACGGAACGCGTCCGTACCGTACTTTTTCATCAATTCCATCGGGTCGGTGTAATTCTTGGAAGACTTGGACAATTTTTTACCGTCCTTCGCCAAAATCGTACCATGCACGATACAGTTTTGGAAAGCAGGTCTGTCGAAAAGTGCCACCGCCAAAACGTGCAAATAATAGAACCAGCAACGAATTTGGCCCGTGTATTCGACGATAAAGTCGCAAGGGAAGTGGCTTTCGAACCATTCCTTGTTTTCGAACGGGTAATGCTTTTGTGCGAAAGGCACGCTGCCGCTTTCGAACCAGCAGTCCAAAACTTCGGGCACACGTTTCATCAAGCCGCCGCAATGGGGGCATTTAAACGTGATTTCGTCCAAGTACTGTCTGTGCAGGTTGTCGGGACGAACGCCGCTTGCCTGTTCGATTTCGTCAATGCTGCCGAGTACCGTTTCATGCGCGCATTCGTCGCACTTCCAGATGGGAATGGGGGTACTCCAATAACGGTTACGGGAAATGTTCCAGTCACGAGCGCCTTCCAACCAGTTGCCAAAACGTCCGTGTTTCACGGTTTCAGGCACCCAGTTGATCCCTTCGTTAAGTTCAATCAAACGATCCTTGATCTTACCAACGTTGAAGTAGTACGCGTCCATCGCCTTGTAGATAAGGGGACGCTTACAACGCCAACAATGGGGATAGTTATGCTCAATCGTACCATCCGCAACGGCGATGCCGTTGTCGTACAGGAAACGAATGATAATCGGGTTCATTTCGATAACCGTCTTTTCTTCTTGAATGGGATAGAAGTCGGCAATTTCTTCGGTGAATTGCCCTTTGCTATCTACGGGGTTCACCAACGGAATGGAATGCTTTTTACACGTCCAGTAGTCATCTTCCCCGAACGCAGGTGCGGTGTGAACGATACCAACACCTTCTTCTGCGCCGACGTAATCAGCGGTCACAACGCGGAAAGCGCCTTCCGCTTTCTTGTCCGCAAAGTAAGGGAATAAGGGTTCATAGGTCGTGCCGACAAGGTCAGCGCCCTTGCATTCTTTCACGATTTCGGGTTGCTTGCCGAACACTTTTTCGAACTTGGAAAGAGTGTTTTTGCACGCCACCAAAATACGATCGCCAACGTCCACGAACGCATAATCGAGTTTTTCCCCTACCGCCAAGCAAAGGTTCGACGGCAACGTCCACGGGGTTGTCGTCCAAGCCAGCAAGTAAACGGGCTTTTCGTTTTCCGTCAAAGCGGTACGGAACTGCGCGATTACCCATCTATCCTGACGGGGACGTGTAGAGTCAGATTCTCTCGTATCCGAAATCGAAAGCGAAGTTTCACAATGGGTACAATAGGGCGTAACACGGTAATCACGATAGATAAGCCCCTTGTCGTGGCAAGTTTTGAACGCCCACATAACGCTTTCCATAAAGGTCGGGGTCATGGTCTTGTAAGCGTGGTCGTAATCCACCCAACGCGCCATTTGTTCTACGTATTCCTTCCACGCTTCGTTGTTGGACGAAACGATTTCGAAACACTTATCGTTAAACGCGCCGATCCCGAGCGTGCGTTCAATTTCGTTTTTATCGTTGATACCAAGCAACGCTTCCGCTTGGTTTTCGATGGGTAAGCCGTGGCAATCCCAGCCCCAAACGCGGGGAACTTTGTACCCACGCATCGTCCAGTAGCGCGCAAGCATGTCCTTGATAAAGGATACAAGCACGGTGCCGTGGTGGGGTTTACCCGTGGGGAACGGGGGGCCGTCATAGAAAACGTTTTCCTTTTCCGTTCTTTGATCTACCGAGCGTTCGAAAATCTTTTCATCTTTCCAAAAGTCGATAATGTCTTGTTGAAAGTTGCAAAAATCAGGTTTTGCAGACAATTCTTCGTATTTCATAAATTGCTCCTTAGAATAGCCGTTTATAATCATAAAAGATTATAACACACCGTAGCGAAAAAAGTCAAGAGCATTTACCGCAACAAACGCACAAATTCCGTGCCAACCGACAAAACAACCGTCCGCGCCCACTACTGTCGCCGCATTTTTCGACAAAAAATACTTTTTTTCGCATATATCTTGATTTTTACAGCAAAGCATAGTATAATAAAGGAGCAACGCGGATCGACAGCGGTCGAACGAGCGTATGCAAGGGGGTGGTTCGGATGATTTTCAATCCGTTGGAAGAGTATGAGAGCAAATACAAACAACTTCATCACAAAAACGCCCGCGCCTTTTTAGACGAGTTAATCGCCAAAGCGCAGGTCAATGCGGATGAAAACCGTAAGACGGTAAAACACTATGCCGACTTCCAAGCCAACCGTAAGAAACTGCAGAGCAAACTCAACTGGCTGCAATTTCTTCGGGTGCTGACCATTATCACCATCCTGCTGATCCCGATTGCGATTTGGGTATTGACACCAAAAATCAAAGCCCTGCGGCAAGAAATTGCCAGCGCCGACAAACAGATTGCGGATCTGCTGTCGCTATCGTGGAAACAAATGAATCCGCTCAACCGTTTGTTTTCAGACCGCGACGCCCTTACGATCATCGAAAAGACGTTGCCCGACATTCAGTTCGCTCCCTGTTTTAGTGTCGAACAAGAACTTGATATGTCCGTCAATTACGATTTTTCCAGTTCTGCGGACGACACCGACCATTCGACGTTAGACGTTTTATCGGGTACGTACAACGAAAACCCGTTTCTGTTTGAAACAAGGCTTGTGCATAGGATGGGGATGGAAACCTACCACGGCTACAAAACAATCCACTGGACGTCAACGGCCGTTATCAACGGCAAGCATATAACACAGCACCATTCGCAAACGCTGCACGCAACGGTGACAAAACCCAAGCCTTTCTACTCAACGCAATTTTTGTTGCACTACTGTTCGCAAGCAGGCCCCGACCTTTCTTTTACGCGGGACGCAACGCACCTTGATCAAAAGAGCGATAAAGCCCTTGAACGCTACGTCAAGCGCGGGGAAAAGAAACTCAAACGGAAGACAGACAAAGCGATTAAACAAAATCAAGATTTCGTGAGTATGTCGAACACCGATTTTGAAGTACTCTTCGACGCGACGGATCGCGACCACGAAGTACAATTCCGCACCTTATTCACACCGCTGGCGCAAACGAACGTTGTTGACTTAATTCGTTCGCAGTCAGGCTACGGCGATGATTTTGATTTTATCAAACGCAAACGTACAAACCGCATCATCACCAAGCACAGCCAGGGCAGAAACGTGAATTTGTTGGCGGCGTCCTATCAATCGTATGATTACGACGCGATTTGCCAAAACTTTTTAGACAAGAACGCGCAGTTTTTTAAGGAATTGTATTTTGACTTTGCGCCGCTGTGGGCAATTCCCGCCTACCAAGAACGGCCCGTGCATTCGCTCAAACCGATTCCCGATCATACACAGCAATATTCCATCAAGGAATGTGAAACGCTTTCCAACCTAATCAACGAGAAAGAGATCGCCCATCCAAAATCGCAAACCCGCGCGATTGTAAAATCATCGTTTATCGAATCAAAAAACGGCATTGACGAAATCGGCATTAACGCATATTCTTACGATATAGCAAAGCAAACGGATTTTGTCACAATGCTGGGTGGAGACGGAAGATTGCACACCGTACACGTGCCGTGGGACGAATATCTCCCCCTGCAAACCAACCACCGCTTTTTTGTAGCCCCGACGGAAAGGGCAAAAGACCGAACCGTCCTGGCAACGCGCAACCATCTTTCTATTTTTAACCATTCTAATACATAAGGAGAAACAATTATGGCAGTTCAATTAGACGAATTAAACCCAGAAATCAGAGAAGAAGGTTTAGACACCAACGTTATCGCAAAGAAGATTCCCGCAAAAGTAGGCGTCGGCTCTACGATCTTTGAAATTTTGCTTTGGGTCTGCGGCATTTTGCCTGGTTTGATTTTCTTATTTATGAAAATCAGCGCACAAAAGCACTTTGACCAGTTGCAACAAAAGATCCAAAGAAACGCATCGCAAATCGACAACTACTTAGAACAACGCGTCATTGTGTTACAAAACTGCGCTCGTCTTTTGGATAAGGCGATTGACTTGGATAAGAGTACCTTTGAAAACATCGCGAAGTACCGTTCTGGCAACGCAGGCGACGCAGACGTTGCGCGTAATGAAATGAGTACGCAAATCGACACCGTATCCAGAAGTATCAACGTTGCGGTGGAAAACTATCCCGAATTGAAGGCGCACCGCGAAATTGCGGACGCGATGCAACAAAATATGTACTTGCAACGCGAAATCACCGCCGCAAGAGAACTTTATAACGACACGATTACGGAATGGAACAAAGACATTTTCGCTTGGCCGACCAAGATGATTGTTGCAGCAAAGAACGGCTACACCACCCGTATTCCTTTCATCGCGTCTAAGGAAATCAAGGAAAAGGCAAAGGGCGTATTCTTCTAATCCCTTTTCCCTTTCGCAAGTCAACAAAAAACGCACCCGTTCGGGGCGTTTTTTTGTTTTGGACTGATTGCGAAAATAGAAGAGAATTCGTGGGGTGGAGTCGTTTTACGGGAGCAAAACGCTTTGCCTTACGGAACTTCAAGCACAAGAAACTCTACGGCAAGGGACGACGTTGATAACGTCAAGCGGGGTACACCGCTAAAAGCGAGAGTCCTTCTTCTCTGCGCCAAAAAAAGAGCACCGTTTTGTCATTCTTTCTATGGAGATTTTTTAGACAATATCAAAGGGTAGCAAAATCTTGCTACCCTTTTTTTTGTTTTTTAAAACACACAAACTGCACTTTTATCTGTGTTATAAATTTTTATTCTTGCGAACCAACGGGGTTTACTATGCTGTAACCGATATTTACCAAATGGTCTGCAACTCTTTCTAAACCCGCTATTGCTGAAGAAAAATACGGGCTTAATTCAACATTGCATTTTCCCGTTGCCAAACGGTTAAAGTGATTTGCTTTAAGCGTACTTTTCAGGGCGTCCACGTCGTTTTCAAGTTGTGAAAGCGTTGATAACGCGCTGGCATCTAAACTCTTAAAAGCATTTTCTGCAATTTGAAACATTTCGTTTACGTTCTTTTGCATTTGGCCTATTTCTAAAATTGCGATAGAAGAGAATTTTAATCCCTTTTCTTTCATTTCCATCCCGATTTCGTGGAAATTTTCAGCGTGGTCGCCTATACGCTCGATATCGTTAAGAACGTGAAAATAACTACCTATTACACTTTCACTGCTTTCGTTTATGCTTGTTGCAGATAGTTTTATAAGGAATTTTGTAAGCGTACTATTTGTATAGTCAATAATTTCTTCGTTTTCAACAAGTTTTTTATTGTGTTCAGTAGAACCTGTTTCCATAGCAACGAAACAAATTTCGATATTTTCTTTTGCGCGCTCTAACATATAGTTGATTTCTTTTTTAACTTGCATGAGCGCGATTGAAGGCATACCTAAAAGTCTTTCGTCCACATACTTTAAAGTAAGGCTCGTTTCTTTTTCCTTTTTATCTTTAATAACGATTTGCGATAATTTGACGAGTTGCTTTACAAACGGTAACAATAAAAGGGTTGTTGTAACGTTGAATATTACGTGGAAAAAAGATACTCTCATTTGTAACGACATTGCGTCATCACCAGAGAAAACGCTTACGAGTATATCTATAACCACATTTTTAAACGCCCAAATCAGCACGGTAAATATTATCGTTCCCATAACGTTAAATATAAAGTGAACGAAGGCTACGCGCTTAGAATTTTTATTAGCGCCAATGGAAGCAATTAAAGCCGTAACGCAAGTGCCTATATTTGCGCCAAGCACAATAAATAATGCATATTCCAAAGGCAAAACTCCAGAGCCTACCATTGTAATCACTACGCCTGTTGCCGCGGACGAACTTTGTATTAACGCAGTAAAGATAACGCCTATTAAAATAAGCAATAGGGGAAAATTAACTACTTGGAATATTTTTATAAAAAGATCTTCTACTAAATCGTTTTTAAAAGCTTGTTCGCTGCTCATTATATTAAGACCTACGAAAATAAGCCCTAAACCGCAAAACAAACTACCTAATATTTTTACTTTTTCAGACTTTAAAAATCCCATCATAACGCCTGCAAAAGCAAGTATATACATAACCATTTCTATATAATCGTTTTTAAGCGAAACTAAGATACCCGTTACGGTAGTACCAATGTTTGCACCCATTATGATAGGTACGGCTTGAATAAGCGTTAAAACACCTGCGTTTACTAAGCCTATAACCATAACCGAAGTTGCTGATGAACTTTGAATTATTGCCGTTACACCTGCGCCTACGCCAACGCCCGAAAAACGGTTACCGCTTATTTTGCTAAGCAATTTTCTCATTCCGCTGCTCGAACTTTTTTCTAACGCATCACTCATAAAATTCATACCAACGATGAATACGCCAACGCCGGCAAGTAGCCATATAAGGCTCTTTATTAACTCTATAATTTGTTCTGCTGTCATACATTTTCTCCTTCTGTTTACATAAAATCAAATTCTCTTGTTTTTACAAAATTATTATAACACCATTATTTTCCCATGTAAAACGATTTGATTGCTTGACAACGTATATTATAAATAGTATAATTTAATAAAGTTTATATAAAATTTATATAGGTGGACTATGACTATAAAACATTTAAGAATTTTTGTAGCCGTGTGCGAATATGGGAGCACAACGAAAGCGTCAAAAGAGCTTTTCATCGTTCAGCCAACAATCTCGCATACGATAACGGAACTTGAAAAATATTATAACGTGCCTCTATTTGAAAGAATAAACCAACGATTAATTTTGACGGAAATCGGTGGGGAGCTTTACAAAAAAGCAAAGGAAATTCTTGCTGATTTTGAAGAGTTTGAATCTCTTGCGGTTTCTCACGGGCGAAATCCACGCGTTAAAATAGGAGCATCTCTTACTTTAGGTCAAACGCTTATTCCTAAATTTTTAGAGATTATTGAAAAAGAAAAGTATGATATTTTGCCGCAAGTTTTAATAAGACAATCTACTAGAATTGAACGTGAGATAGAAGAAAGCAATCTTGATTTCGGTGTTATCAGCGGGAATTATAATTCTACGCGTTTGGTAGGACACGCTATTTCATACGAAAAATTCGTTGCCGTATGTCATAAGGACTACGATATCCCTAATAGCCTTACCTTTAAGGAACTTATATCGTATCCGTTACTCATTAGAGAACACGGAAGTTCTTCACGAGATTTCTTGGAAAAACTTTTAAGCGAAAAAAACATGAAGATATCGCCAATGATGGACTCGTCTAATAACCAAGCAATAGTAACTGCTATTTGCTCCAACTTAGGCGTAGGGTTTTTACCTGAAAACTACGTTGGTGAATATATTGAAAAGAAAATTCTAAAAGAAATAAAAATTACTGACGTAGTTGCAAATCAAACCAATTATTTAATCATACATAAAAACAAAAAACTTAATCCTTTGCAACAACAAGCCTTTAACA
>JAZOLF010000094.1:0-2191 GCA_045652785.1 Candidatus Scatosoma sp.
GATAACATCCGCATTTTCTTCCGCTTTATCGACGACCGCCGCAATCAAATCCTTGATAAGCGCCACCACCGTTTCCACTTCATCGCGCAGATACAAACGAATATCCAGCGCCACTTGGTCGTTACGGCTACGCGCCGTATGCAATCGTTTACCCGCATCCCCGATACGCTTGGTGAGTTCCGCTTCCACGAACATATGGATATCTTCTGCACCTTCGGTGATGAGCAACGCTCCACTTTCAATATCGTGTAAAATACCTTCCAGCCCGTCGATAATCAAATCCACGTCAGAAGAGGGCAAAATGCCCTGTTTTTCCAGCATCAACGCGTGCGCCATCGAGCCTTTAATATCCTGCGCGTACATACGCTTATCCACGCGGAGAGAAGAGTTAAAATCGTCCGCTTTTTCATCCAGCGCTTTTTGAAAGCGCCCAGCCCACATTTTTTCCATAGTTCCTTTTTAACACCTTTGCCTGCCGCTTTCACGACAGGCAAAAGAGTTCCTTTTTCATTTTTCGTTGGGTTTTAGCCCCGTTGAACGCCCTATCTTACTTCTTCGCGTTCTTTGCTTTTACCTGCGCCTGCACCTTGATAGGCAAGCCGAACAAGTTGATAAAGCCCGTTGCATCCGCTTGGTTGTAAACGCTGTCTTCCCCGAACGTTGCATATTCTTCGGAATAGAGCGAATAATCACTCCATGCGCCAGCCTTAATCATATTGCCTTTGTAGAGTTTAATACGAACTTTCCCCGTAACCGTTTCCTGCGTTTTATCCACGAATGCGGAAAGCGCTTCGCGCAAGGGGGTGTACCATTGACCATTATAAACAAGTTCCGCAAAGCACACGGAAAGTTCTTGTTTCTTGTGCGCCGTCATCTTATCCAAGCAAAGGGTTTCCAAATACTTGTGCGCGAAGTACAAAATCGCGCCGCCAGGGGTTTCATATACGCCGCGACACTTCATACCGACCAAACGGTTTTCCACGATATCCAAAAGCCCGATACCGTTTTCACCGCCTACCTTATTCAAAGCGTAGATGATGTTTTTCGCGCTCATCTTTTCGCCGTTGAACGCTACGGGAACGCCCTGTTCGAATTCGAGTTCAATATACGTAGGTTTGTCGGGCGCTTGCATAGGGGAAACGCTCATTTCGAGAAAACCAGGCTTTTCGTACAAAGGTTCGCTGCCTGCATCTTCCAAATCCAACCCTTCGTGGGACAAGTGCCACAAGTTCTTATCCTTCGAGTAGTTCGTTTCACGGTTGATCTTCAAAGGAACTTGATGTGCTTCCGCGTATTCGATTTCTTCTTCGCGGGACTTGATCGACCATTCACGCCAGGGAGCGATGATGTGCATATCAGGGGCAAACGCCTTGATTGCAAGTTCAAAACGAACCTGATCGTTGCCCTTACCCGTACAGCCGTGACAAATTGCATCCGCGCCTTCTTTCAAAGCGATTTCCACAATACGCTTTGCGATAATAGGACGAGCAAACGACGTACCGAGCATATATTCTTCGTATTGTGCACCCGCCTTCACGGTAGGGATTACGTATTCGTCCACGAACTCATCCGTCAAATCTTCAATATACAGTTTCGACGCGCCCGTTTTGATGGCTTTTTCTTCCAAGCCATCCAACTCATCCGCCTGGCCAACGTTGCCCGAAACCGCGATAACTTCGCAGTTGTTGTAATTTTCCTTCAACCAAGGAATAATAATCGACGTATCCAAGCCGCCCGAATAGGCGAGCACTACTTTTTTGATGTCTTTCTTGTCCATAACACAATCTCCTTTTGATCGCCGCCGCATTCCCCTGCGACGACAACATAAACATTATATACCTTCCAGAAAAATAAAGCAACTGTTTTATGCACTATTTTATACGAAATTTATGAATATTCGCACGAATATTTTATGGTTTTGTGAATAAATGTATAAAATAGTGAATGAAATGAATATATTTTACAAAAAACAAAGGAAGGCAGGGACGCCCCTACCTTCCATCGCTATTATTTTGTGGGTTTGAAACCGTTTGCTTTCGCCTTATCGTACCAGTAGTTTGCCGTTTCTTGGTTCTTTTCAACCGACAAACCCCTTTCGTAGAAGACACCGATGTTGTGCATCGCTACTGCGCTGCCGTAATCCGCCGCCAACTTGGAATAGGACAGCGCCGTCGAGTATTGATGCTCACTA
>JAZOLF010000095.1:0-3467 GCA_045652785.1 Candidatus Scatosoma sp.
TTCAAGATATGACCCGTATTGGGGGCGTGGATGAAGATATGTGGACGCAGTTATATATGCTCAATCGTGAACCTGTTTTGGCGGAATTGCGCGGTTTAATCGACGCACTTGGCGTATATGAACGGGCGATTGCGCTGCGGGATGAAGAAAAATTGCGTTCGGCGCTTGCTGAAGGAAAGGCGATTCGCAAAAAGATTAAGAGAAAAAACAATTAATTTTTTCTTAAGGGTGCAAATAATCTTTACTTTTTTTTGCGATTTTGTTATAATATTGTAAAATAATGCAAGTTGGCGGCTACTGACAAAATGCAAAACGGTTTTTTGACGATAGTGACGGCTGTGGACGGCGTAGAAAGTCGGATTTCATGCAAAGCGGAGATGGAACTTAGTCCTTTGTCCGCTGTTTTGCGTTATTCCGATGAGAATGCGATTGTTGAAATGCGCATTAGCGGCAACGCTGTGGGCATAAAACGTGACGGTGATTATTCGATGCACTTGTTTTTGGAAGAAGGTAAGCGCACGAAGGGCGGGATAGCGATTGCTGGCAACGTCGGTGATTTGATCGCGGAAACGGAACGGGTGGTCTATACCGTCGGGAAGAATTCGCTTTTGATGCAACTGCATTATACATTAATTTTTGGAGAAGAAAAGCAGGATATGCGTATTCGCTTAAACGCGTCGCAAAATCCTTCGGAGGAAAAATGAAGATTCAGTATTTGGGACATTCTTGTTTCAAGTTAACGGAAAGCACGGGTACGACGGTAATCACCGATCCTTATAAAAACGTCGGCTATGAAATGGTGGGCGGTCAAACGGCGGATGCTGTGACGGTCAGCCATAGCCATTTTGATCACGATAACGTTTCGGCCGTTGGCGGCAATCCGCAAATTATCGCAAAAGAAGGCTTTTACGAACTTCCTGGCGTGGAGATCAACGGTATTAAGAGTTATCATGATACGGATGAAGGGAAATTGCGTGGCGAAAACGTGATTTTTAAATTCCGCATGGACGGCTTGGATATTTGCCATATGGGGGATATCGGCGAAGAATGTTCTGCGGAACTTTTGGAAATGCTTTTGCCTGTGAATATTTTGCTTATTCCCGTTGGCGGAACGTACACGATTGATTCAGAACAAGCGAAAGAATACGTAGATCGTTTGATGCCTGATGTGGTGATTCCTATGCATTATAGATCCCGTCATTCCACGATTGATTTGGATAAGGCGCAACCTTTCTTGGATGAGTTTGACGACGAAGACGTGGATGTTTGTGGCAAGGACGTTTTGGAATTCTCGCGTGATGATTTGACGGAAGAGAGAACGAAAGTAATCTTAATGGAACGGACAAAAACGAATGGTAAATAAGTTAGAAGGGTTCAAAAACGCCTGTACCGAATGTCTGGATGCGTTTTCGCTGATGCAATTACGCCCCTACGGCAGATCGATTGGCGTGGACGTACCGACCAAAAAAAAGAAAGGGGAATTGGTCGCAGGGATCGTTGCGGTGCTTGCAGGCGAAGTAGAGCCGATAGCGCGCTCGACGCGTGGTGCGCCCGTTAAAGATGATTTTGTAGATCCTGCGATTGAATCCGCTATTGCAAAATTGCGCTACGTTTGGTTTGCAAAAGTAGAACCGAAGGTAAAGTTGACCTATTTTGAATCGGCGATGCGCAATCCCCGCACTTTGGTTGTGAAAGAGTCCGATAATTCCATGACTTTTGAACAATATTATTCTCAGCAGTTGCATTCTGGCCAACTTGAAATGCTTGACGGCGTTCCTTGCTTGGTTTCCAAGGATGGGAATACGGAAGGGGAAAAGTTGACGGTATCGATTGAACTTATCCGTCAATATGGCTTGCGCGAAGGGGACATTATAAACTGTCACGGCTTTGAAAAAATGGGCGTATGGGCAGCAAAAAACGTGTTGAGTATCAACTCGATTGCAACGGGCACGGAAAGCCGATTTATTTTCGAAGAAGAACCTGCAACCTATGCGGATACGAAACTTTCCTTTTTGGATGAAAACAATCCGACCCCGATCGGGAAGTTTTTAGATTATACCATTCCTTTGGCGTACGGGCAAAGATGTTTAATCGCGTCTGCACCGAAGGCAGGGAAATCTACCGTCCTTCGCGATATGGCGAGTTATTTGGTGAAAGGGCGCCCCGATCGTGAAGTGTTGGCGTTGCTCGTTGAACAATCCCCTGAACTGATTAGTTCCTATCAATCCTTTATGCCGAAAGGCTCGTTGGTGGCGACAACATTCGACGATGATCCAGAACGGCATATTTTTGCTGCGGAGTTTATTCTCAAACGCGCTAAGCGTTTCGCGGAAATGGGGCGGGACGTCGTTTTGCTTGTTGACTCCTTGTCGAAAATTGCAAAGGCTTACAATGATACGGAATATTCCATAGGCGGAAAAACGTTGCCGTGTGGGCTCGAAAGCAAAACCTTGCATTATATCAAAAAATACTTTGGCGCAGCACGTTGGTTTGCTTGCCGCGGTTCGCTTACCATCATCGGTACAGCCGCGTTTGCGACAGGGGATAGTATGGACGATGTTTTACATTCGGAATTGACGGCTACGACGAATGCCACCGTGTCTTTAAGCGATAGTTTGGCAAAACGCCGCATATTCCCTGCGGTGGACGTGCGGGCATCGTTTAGTGATTGCGTGGAAAAAGCGCTCACAGAAAAGGAACGCGAAGCGGATCTTTCATTCAGAGGAAACGTTCTTCCGAATATTAGTGATGAAGAGGCGTATGCCTTTGTTGTTAATAGCGCGAATTTTGACGATTTCTATCGAAAGGCAACGAAGTAAATATTTTTATCAAAAACATTGAGGGCGTACATGGTATGCCCTTTTTGTTGTTTTGTGACAAAAATCGGCAAAAAAATCTTAGGTATTCGTTTTTTTTATTGAAGAAAGATATAAAAGCATTTTTCGCCCTTAATTTTGGCGCAAAAAAGCCTTTTTTGTTTTTTGTATATAACTATTTTCAATACAAGATATTGTGTTTGTATGCTTGACTTTAATACAAGAAATGGTATAATAGTAAAGCTCAAAGAAATAAGGCACAATATATTGTGTAGAAGATGTGTTTTTGGGTCAAGATATTGTGGTAAAGCGCCGCTTTTAGTGGGTGCTTGCGGTGATGGATAAATTAAGGATTTAGGGTTGGTTGGCTATGAAAATTATCAAAAGAAGTGGACAAGAAGTAGAGTTTGACATCGAGAAAATTATCTCGGCTGTGCGTAAAGCGAACCGTGATATGGACATTTATTTGCGTATTGATGATGCGCAAATTGTTGCAATCGCCGAAGCCGTCACCAAACAATGCGAAGCATTGAACCGCTCTGCACAGGTAGAAGAAGTGCAAGATATGGTCGAAGATCGCCTTATGGATATGAAGGCGTTTGCTTTGGCGCGCAAATATATCACCTATCGTTTCAAGCGTGATTTGGTGCG
>JAZOLF010000096.1:0-6901 GCA_045652785.1 Candidatus Scatosoma sp.
CGCCTACGTACTTCTTACAGTTGTAGTTGAATACGTCAAGCGCAAGTTGCGCACGGTGATTGCCTTCGCCCGACGCCTTCGTCAAATCACGGAAGTCGCTGGAAACGCCCGAAAGCCCAGCCATACCGCATTTTTTATTCAAATAGGTAAGCGTGGTTGCAATATCCCAGCCTTCCTTCTTTGCAACGTATTCCGCCGCTCCGAAGTCGATATCCCCTGTTCTCGTACCCATAGGAACGCCTGCAAGCGGCGTAAAGCCCATGGAAGTATCAATACACTTACCGCCGTCAACCGCCGTAATCGAAGAACCGTTGCCCAAGTGGCAGGTGATATTCTACAATCCTTCGGGATTCTTCCCAAGATATTTTGCCGCTTCTTGCGAAACAAACTTATGGCTCGTACCGTGGTAGCCATAACGACGGATTTTGTACTTATCGTAATGGTCGTAATCAATCGCATACATATATGCGTGTTCAGGCATCGTAAAATGGAAACCCGTATCGAAAACCATTCCCATAGGCTTGTTCGGCATCGCTGCAAGGCAAGCATTGATCCCGATAAGGGCAGCAGGATTATGCAAAGGCGCCATATCTTCAATTTCTTTCAGCCGTGCAAGCGCTTCGGGGGTGACCAAAGTTGTCTTCTTAAAGGTTTCCGCAGACGCTACTACACGGTGACCGACCGCATCAATTTCATCCATCGAAGAGATTACGCCGTATTCCGCATCCGTAAGCGCGGAAAGCACCAAAGCCACCGCTTCGTTATGGGTGGGCATCGGTTCGGTCTTTTCTAATTCCTTACCGTTCGCCTTGTGCGTGAGTTTCGAACCTTCGATCCCGATACGTTCGCAAAGCCCCTTTGCGATAACGCCTTCCGTTACCATATCAATAAGTTGGTATTTCAAAGACGAACTACCAGAGTTGATAACCAAAACTTTCATCTTAACACCCCCCCTTGATTAGAGTTGCGTTTGCAACGCCGTAATGGCTACTGCCGCTACGATATCTTCTGCTTTACAGCCGCGGGAAAGGTCGTTCATAGGTTTTGCAAAACCTTGACAAATAGGGCCAACCGCCATAAAGCCGCCAAGACGTTCCGCAATTTTATAGCCGATGTTGCCTGCCTGCAAATCAGGGAAAATAAACACGTTTGCGTGTCCCGCTACCGTCGAGCCAGGCGCTTTCATTTCGCCAACAGAAGGAACGATCGCCGCGTCGAATTGCAATTCGCCGTCTAACTTCAAATCGGGAGCCTTTTCTTTTGCAATGCGCACCGCTTCCGCTACCATCGAAACGTTGTCGTGCTTTGCGCTGCCCTTCGTCGAGAAAGAAAGCATCGCTACTTTCGGATCAATCCCTGCGATTGCCGCAGCCGACTTCGCCGTTGCAATTGCGCAATCCGCAAGCCCTTCACTCGTATAGGTGGGGTTCAAACCGCAGTCCGCAAAGACAACCAACCCATCGGGGCAATATTGATTGCCTTGGGGGGGACAAATCATCAAATTGAAAGACGAAACAGAAGATGCGCCAGGTGCGGTCTTAATAATTTGAAGACCAGGACGAAGCGTGTTTGCCGTCGAATGGCAAGCACCCGAAACCAAACCGTCAACGTCGCCCATCTTGAGCATCATCGCGCCAAAGTACGTACCGTCTTGCAACAATTTTGCCGCTTGATCGGAGGTCATACCCTTGGATGCGCGCAGTTCGCAAAGCTTTGCATTATAAGCAGGCAATCTTTCATCCGTCAAAGGATTTACGATTTCAACGCCAGTAAGGTCCACTTCGGGATTTTTTGCCTTAATTTCTTCTTCGTTGCCAAGAAGGACAATTTTTGCAACCCCTTCTTTCGTTGCCATTGCAGCCGCAACGACTACACGGGAATCTTCACCTTCGCAAAGAACGATCGTTTTGCAAAGGGCTTTTGCTTTATTCTTAATTTGTTCCAAAATATTCATGCAATTTATCTCCTTGAAACGCTTTATTTTTTCTTTGAATTCGTGTATAATGGTTTTATAACCATTTCCACCTTACTATTATACCACAGAAATCTACGGTTGTAAAGGAATAAAAGAAAATAAATGAAAATTTGCGCAATTATTTGTGAATACAATCCTTTCCATAACGGACACAAGTATCTCATCCGCACCGCAAAAGAGCAAACGGGCGCAGACGCCATTCTTTGCATCATGAGCGGCAACTTCGTGCAACGCGGACAAGCAGCCGTTTTGGAAAAGCATATTCGGGCAAAACACGCCGCCCTTTGCGGAGCGGACGCGGTGATTGAACTCCCCACCGTTTTTGCTACTTCAAATGCGGAAATTTTTGCGCGCGGAGCAATCTCTATCCTTTCCAAAATTCCAGAAGTTTCCTACCTTTGTTTTGGAGCGGAAACAGCCGATAAACAAGCCTTTTTGAATGCCGCGCATACACTTTTAGACGAACCTGAAAGCGTTTCCGCGGAAATCAAGCGCCTAATGAAAACGGGAATGAGTTATGCAGCAGCAATATCACAAGCACGCGCGGAATACGCTTCGTCTGCCCTACCCTGCAAACCCAACAACATCTTAGGTTTAGAATATACAAAAGCATTGCTTTTGGCTGGTTCTAAAATTGACATTGTACCCATACAACGGGTGGGCGCTGAATACCACGACAACGAGATTTCCCCCGCATATTCCCTAGCAACCGCTATACGAAACGCGGCGCCGTGTGGAAGAATTTTCGACGCGGAAACTCAAACTCCGAAATGCGTTTTTGACGATTTACTCCACTCAAACGAAATTGACCTTTCTATCCCCGAAAAGTTAGCGGTAATGACAACTCCGTCGGATGCACTATCGTCTACGCTTGATTGTTCAGAAGGGCTGGAAAACGCCTTTAAGAGCGCCGCCTGCTTAGTTGCGCCTTTGGACGAGAGTTTAGTCTCCGCGCGATACACCGCATCAAGAATACGCCGAATTGCGCTGCAAAACTTACTCCAAATACGAAAATCGTTCGTTTTGGAATGTTTACAAGCCCCTTTATACCTTCACCCGCTTGCTTATAAGGCAGACAGAAAGGATTTGCTTTCTGCTTTATCGAAAGCATCTATCCCCTTCCTTGCCGCAGGAAAAGCAAAAAGCGAATTAACAGGCACAGCAAAACAATGCTTGGAAACAGATGAACTTGCGGAAAAAATGTACGCAGTTTTAGCAAAAAAAGAGTTTGACAACAAAACCATTTTAGTATAAAAAACGCCCTTACTCTTGTAAGGGCATTTTCTTACTTTACAAAAAAATAAGGCTGACGATTGTCAACCTTATTTTTTGGAGCTACTGGCCGGACTTGAACCGGCGACCTGCTGATTACGAATCAGCTGCTCTACCGACTGAGCCACAGTAGCACTTGCTCATCAACAGCCTACTTATTATACAAAATAAAAAACGAAAAAGCAAGCAAATTTCGATGCTTTTTTTAGTTTTTTTACGTTTTTATAAAAAATATTTTCATCATTCCACCTATCTAACGCCTTTTGCAATACTTTCACAGGTTTCACATAAGAAATAGCGTAACCGATTTGCATAAATCGTTTCCCGCGCAAGCGCCTTTAATCCAGTTGCCGCCCTGCCGATTGCCCGCAAACCACTCATTCGCGACAAATACGCCATCAAATCCGCTTGTTGCTCCAAAACTCTACGAACCGACGCTTGCGTTGCGCCCTTTTCGAGCGCAGATACACAACCGCCAACAACTTGTAAAGACGTCAAGAACGCCGCAGGTAAATCCGCGAAGAATACATATTCGTCCAGCGATAGACCGCCATGGATGGACGAAACCCTATCCATCGCCATCTCCGCATCATTCTGCGAAAAGTAAACGTCGAGCGCTACCCCATCCGAAGTGACGTATCCAGCACCACCCTGCAAAGAAATCCAACCTGCGACCGACTGCACACTATCCGTGCGCATCGTTAAAAAATAAACGACTTGCCCATCGCCACCTGCTTGCACTTTTGCTATAACCGAAGAAAAAAGCAGCGAAACTGCCACAAAAATACCGCTTATCAAAAAAAGATACCGCTTAAAAAATATTGCCTTCATACCACAATGTATGAAGGCAGTTTTGCTATTTATTCAATTTTTGCGCCACAATGCGGACAAAAAGCATTGTCCGCAGACGAAACTCCCCCGCAAGACAGACAAACAACGACAGTTTTTTCTTCTTCGCGTTTGAGAAGAATAAGATACCCCATCGCGCAAGCGGTCGCCAAACTCAACCCGCCGAGCGTCACAAACACGCACCCCAGCCAAAACGGACGGATACGCAACAAATGCCACTCCGCCATCGAAAACATCACCAGGAACGCCACGATGCAAACCACGGCAACAGCGACGGCAATCCAAGCAATCCACTTGTATTTTTTTATGCTTTTTTCAAACATTTTTACTCCATATACAGCACGCAGCGCTTTTCTGCGAGCGATTTTTGCACATCGACCACGCGTTGGTTAGACGATCCACGGAATTTTAAGCAAATGTTATGCAAACTTTCAACGTACGGCCCATCCACCAAAACGTCGATCAAAGATATGAGTTCCTTCGTATGCTCCGTATTTTTGCTATCTTGTAGGAAAAGCCCGCTCTCTACGTCCAAAACGTTGCCCGTATAGCACCAAATCGGTTTATCTGGATACAGACGTTTGACTTCGCGGACAAACGGTAGCAACGCCGCTTGATTTTGCGGTTCAAACGGCTCTCCGCCGAGCAGGGAAAGTCCCGCAATAAAGGGGGAAGCCAACTCTTTCAAAATTTTGCTTTGGATTGCGTCGTCAAACGGTTGACCGTAATCAAAATCCCACGCAACTTTGTTAAAACAATTCTTACATTGATGGGTGCAACCAGAAACAAAAAGGGAGATTCTCACTCCCTCTCCGTTTGCTATGTCGTACCATTTAATAGTAGCATAATTCATAATTAAAGGTGCAGGACTCTATCCTTGATTTCCTGCGTTCTGCCCTGGTTCCAGTACTGCGTACCGATATAGCCGCAAGTACGTCTGGCAACGTTCATTTTTGCTTGATCACGGTTCTTACAACAAGGGCATTCCCATACGAGTTTGCCGTCTTCTTCCACAATTTGGATTTCACCGTCATAGCCGCAAACTTGGCAATAGTCACTCTTCGTGTTGAGTTCCGCATACATGATATTTTCATAAATGAACTTCATAACGGAAAGCACCGCAGGAATGTTGTTTTGCATATTCGGAACTTCGACGTAAGAGATTGCGCCGCCTGGAGAAAGTTGTTGGAATTCGCTTTCAAAACGAAGTTTTGTAAACGCATCAATTTCTTCGGAAACGTGTACGTGATAACTGTTGGTGATATAACTCTTATCCGTGATACCAGGGATCACGCCAAAACGCTTTTGCAAGCACTTCGAGAATTTATAGGTGGTGCTTTCAAGCGGCGTGCCATAAAGCGAGAAGTCGATATTTTCTTTCGCTTTCCACTCCTTGCACTTGTCGTTCATTCTTTGCATAACAGCAAGCGCGAAAGGCTTTGCCTCGTCGTCCGTATGGGAAAGACCAGTCATGTGTTTTACGCATTCGTAAAGACCAGCATAGCCCAACGAAATGGTCGAATACCCACCATACAGGAGTTTATCAATCGTTTCGCCCTTTTGCAAACGAGCCAAAGCCCCGTATTGCCACAAAATAGGCGCAGCGTCCGACAACGTCCCCTTTAAGCGCAAGTGTCTTTGCATCAATGCGCGATAACAAAGTTCCAAACGTTCGTCAAAGATTTCCCAAAATTTCTTTTCGTCCTTACCAGAAGAGAGCGCAACGTCCACCAAGTTAATGGTGACGACGCCTTGGTTGAATCTGCCATAATATTTCGGCTTATTGTTTTCATCCACGTAGGTCGTCAAGAAACTTCTACAACCCATGCAAGTATAACAATGGCCTTCACCATTCTTATCGACCTTAAATTCAAGCATTTTCTTTTCCGAAATATAGTCAGGAACCATACGTTTTGCGGTACATTTTGCCGCAAGTTCAGTCAAGTACCAGTACGGTTGTTCTTCGGAAATGTTGTCAGGTTCAAGGACGTAAATGAGTTTCGGGAACGCAGGTGTAATCCAAACGCCAGACTCATTCTTAACACCCATAATACGTTGTTTCAAGGTTTCTTCAATAATCATCGCAAGGTCGGCTTTTTCCTGTTCGTTGCGTGCTTCGTTCAAGTACATAAACACGGTGACAAAAGGCGCTTGACCGTTCGTGGTAAGCAACGTGACCACTTGATATTGAATGGTTTGAATACCCCTTGCGATTTCGGTACGAAGACGGGCTTCCGCAATGCGGTTGATCTCGGTTTCATTTTCCACGCCAACGGTAGCGAGTTCTGCCGCCACTTCTCTGCGGATTTTTTGACGGCTGATTTCTACGAAAGGCGCAAGGTGGGTGAGCGAAATACTTTGCCCACCGTACTGGTTGGACGCAACTTGCGCGATAATTTGCGTAGCAATATTACAAGCGGTAGAGAAACTATGCGGCTTTTCAATCAACGTACCAGAGATAACCGTGCCATTTTGCAACATATCTTCAAGGTTCACCAAGTCGCAGTTGTGCATATGTTGCGCAAAATAGTCAGCATCGTGGAAGTGAATAATCCCTTGATCATGCGCAGCGACTATGTCGTCGGGCAACAAAATACGGCGAGTCAAGTCCTTAGAAACTTCCCCTGCCATATAGTCACGCTGAACGCTGTTCACCGTAGGGTTCTTATTCGAGTTTTCTTGCTTAGCAACTTCGCTATTGCATTCAATAAGCGCCAAAATTTGCGCGTCGGTCGTGTTTACTTTACGCACCAAATCACGCTTGAAACGATAGGTGATATATTTGCGCGCCAAAGCAAACGCCTT
>JAZOLF010000097.1:0-2206 GCA_045652785.1 Candidatus Scatosoma sp.
AATGGCGCGGGTAAATCTACCTTTTTGAAGGTATTGTCTGGGGAAATTGATCCCCAAAAAGGGTTTGTTTCGTTGGATAAAAACGAGCGTATGTCCGTTCTCCAACAAAACCAAAATATGTACGATAACGAAACCGTTTTGCGTACCGTTATGATGGGGTATAAGCGTTTGGTAGAAGTGATGGACGAAAAGGACGCACTCTACGCAAAGGCTGATTTCTCGGAAGAAGACGGCATTCGCGCTGCGGATTTGGAGAGCGAATTTGCGGAAATGAACGGCTATGATGCCGAATATCAAGCAGGGCAGTTGCTCAACGCGCTCGACATCGGTGAAGATTTGCATTATTGCTTGATGGGGGATTTGGATGCAAAGCAAAAAGTCCGCGTATTGCTCGCGCAGGCGCTGTTTGGCGATCCCGACGTCCTACTTTTGGACGAACCTACCAACAACTTGGACATTAAAACGGTTAGATGGCTTGAAAACTACTTGATGGATTTCGAAAATACGATTATTATTGTATCCCATAACCGTCACTTTTTGAACAAAGTATGTACCAACATTTGCGACGTTGACTTTGGTAAGATCAATATGTACGTCGGCAACTACGATTTCTGGTACCAAACCAGCCAGTTGCTTGCTCGTCAACAACGCGACCAAAACAAAAAGGCAGAACAACGCGCGAAAGAATTGCAAGAGTTTATCGCTCGTTTCGCGGCGAACGCATCGAAGTCTCGTCAAGCGACGTCGAGAAAGAAAGAGTTGGAAAAACTCACAATCAGCGATTTCAAACCTTCCTTGCGTAAATATCCTTTCATTAACTTTAAGTTTGAAAGAGAAATCGGCCACGATATTTTGATGGTCGAAGGGTTGACGAAGAAAGGGTATTTTGAAAACGTTTCCTTTACCGTTCAACGCGACGAAAAGATCGGTTTTGTGTCGGATAAGAGTACCACAATCACGATGCTCTACGATATTTTGAACGGCAAAGTTGAACCCGACGCCGGTAGTATCAAGTGGGGCAAAACGATCTCCGTTTCCTATTTCCCCCAAAACAACAATGAATATTTCGAAGGCTGTGAACTCAACCTTGTAGAATGGTTGTCGCAATATTCGAACGACCATTACGAAGAATACTTGCGCGGCTGGCTTGGCAGAATGTTGTTCTCGGGCGAAGAAGCACTTAAAAAGGCGAAGGTGCTTTCGGGTGGCGAAAAAGTGCGCTGTATGCTTGCAAAGATGATGCTTGAAGGCAGCAACTTCCTTGTATTCGACGAACCCACCAACCACTTGGATTTGGAATCCATTACGGCACTCAACGACGGCTTGTCCGCGTATAGGGGTTGTATGTTGCTCACATCTCACGACCAAGAATTGATGAACACTGTTTGCAACCGTATTATTGAAATCAAGGATACGAAAGTGTACGATAGACAAGTCACTTACGACGAATATATCGACGAAATCAGCCAATAACAAACAACAAATCCCCGAAGAAATGTCTCTTCGGGGGTTATTATTTAACGAAAAACGGACCATTCGACAAAATACGTCAAATATTTTACAATAATTTGCTATTATTTAATAAATATTTTAGAATATTGTAAAATAATGCTTGTCCAATTAAAGAAAATGTTGTATAATAGGTTTACCGAATCGAAAGATGGCGGAATACATATTTTTTAGGAGCGTTAGAATGAAAGTATTTAACGTTATTTTATTGGAAAGCAATTTGGCTGTTTTGGAACAGTTAAAGCAGGCATTGCAAAAGAGTAGCAATTACCACATCGTATATGCGGGTGATGATGGGGACGAAGGCATTGTTCGTATTGCGCGTGAGCGGCCTGATCTGGTGATTACAGGCTTGTTTTTGAAGGGTACTGACGGAAACGGCGTTATTCAAGCGGTGAAGAAATCTTTGCGTGATGCGAAGATTGTCGTTTGTGGCATTCCGAACGATGAACTCATAGAAAAAGCGATGAATCTCGGCGCGAATTATTATTTAATTAAACCGTTTTCCGCGTCCACGGCAGTCGAACGCATTGATGAATTAATGCAACAGGAAGTCAAGTCGGAATCTTTGGAATATGCAAATCCGCATCGCAAACCGATCACCCTTGAAGAAAAGATTAGTGAAATATTTATATCAATCGGAATTCCGCCGCACATTAAAGGTTATGCATACCTGCGTGAAGCGATTAAAATGACC
>JAZOLF010000098.1:0-1549 GCA_045652785.1 Candidatus Scatosoma sp.
TCTTCCTCAGACCGGTTGGCCCGTGACTTGGGGATATGGACGGAAGGACGGAGGGATCAGTGGGTGTGCGGGGGCAAACAGGAGATTTGAGAATTGTCGTACGGGATGGCGTGGGGATGGAAATGCTTGGTTAGTTGGAGAGAATGGTTTGCAGGGCGGAAAGCAAGGTTTCCGCGTCGCTTTCGGTATTTTGATGAGCGAATGATGCGCGCACTAAGCCGCCGTTTGCCGTGCCTAAATGTTCGTGTGCCAAAGGCGCACAATGCAAGCCGCCGCGTGTGGCGATGTCGTATTTTTGCGATAAGAGCATAGATAGGTATTCGGATGAGCGTTTGTTGTGCCCGAACGCTACGATGCCGCAGGGGTTGCGCGCGGAATAGACGGTGATCCCCGATAACTTTTTTAAGCCGCGAATGGTCAACGCGGTCAGCCGTTTTAAGTGTTCAGAAATTTCCGTTTGGTGGACGCTTAGATGGTTGATTCCTTCAAACAGCGAAGTGATTGCGGGGAAGTTTAACGTACCCGTTTCCAGCCCGTCGGGGTAAAAATCGGGCATATCCAAAGAATGGCTCATAGATCCCGTACCCCCGAACGTAAGCGGAGTGGGGTTTGCCCGTTCGGAGAGCAAAAGTACGCCGCTCCCTTGTATGCCAAGCAATCCTTTGTGCCCTGCCAAAGTAAGTACATCCATACCTGCCCCCGACATATTGATAGGAATATGCCCGCCGCCTTGCGCTCCGTCACAGATAAAAAGGACGTTTTCGGGCAGGACTTTTTTGATGGTGGCAAGATCAGGGGAGTACCCCGTCACGTTGGACGCGGTGGTGACAATCACCGCTTTTGTGTTCGGGCGGAGTAGGCTTTGAATGCGCTCAGGGGTGATTTTTCCCTGCTCTAACGGGCATATATCATACTCGATAATGCCCCGTTTTTGGAGTTCGTGCAAGGGGCGCAAAACGGAGTTGTGTTCCAAGCAGGTTGCGATGGCGTGGTCGCCTTTTTGGAGCAGACCAAACAGCGCGATATTTAGGCTTTCGGAGCAGTTTTTTGTGAAGATTACCCGCTCGTGGTCTGGACAGCCGAAGTGTTCGGCGATGGCTTTTCGGCAGGCTTGTACCCCCGAAAGGTAGGAAAGGGCAAGACGGTGTGCTCCCCTGCCCGGGTTGGCGCAAAGGCGCAGGGCGGCTTGTACCGCTGTTAAAACGGTTTCGGGTTTTTCGCCGCCAGTCGCGGCATTGTCAAGATAAATCATACGCTCACCTTTTATGGATAGATTTTCATAGAATATACTATTCTAATGATAAGGAAGGTATGACAAAAATGACAATACTGGCGGTTTTTCGTTCACGCTCGCAAAGCGTGGATTTTGCACAAAAATTGCAAGAGTACGGCATTCCTGCACAGACCGCACCTGCGCCGAAAGAAGCAAATATCGGTTGCGGACTTTGCGTGCGCTTTGACGGGCGGTTGCTGCCACGCGCGAAAGCGGTACTTCGCTTGGGAAGGTATTCCACTTACATAGGCTTTTACCGTTTGGATTACGGTACGG
>JAZOLF010000099.1:0-7322 GCA_045652785.1 Candidatus Scatosoma sp.
CGAAACGTTCAGGGAAAAGATATAAATAAGCAAGACCTACGCCACAAGAACAAACCGCCGCCCAGTTATTATGGATCGTTTCAAAAAAGTAAGTACCGCTTTCAAAGATATCGACAATTTTCATCTTCACGGAAAGTTTAATCTTATTGCGAATATCCTTGCTTAATTTATCACCGAAAACATAGGAAGTTTCCGATAAATAAAACGCCGTTTCCGCTGAAAAAAGGTCGATATAGTGATATTTCGCCACCACTCCGTCTTCAAATGCGTGCGCAGGAATTATCCAAATGAACTCGTCGCATATCGCCGATAAAATATTTTCCAAAGGTTCTAAGTAGGAGTCGTCCGTCAACGCCAACGCCTGCAATACCACCAAACGCCGCCTACGGCTAAAATACTCTTTTTGGAACTCTATCCTGTTTCCATCGATATAAAATCTTTTAAATTTAGAATAGTCAAAAGCATAAATAGGTTTATCTTTATAATCTCTTTCGTATTCATTTTTTAACGCTTGAATTAAACGCTTACCTGACTCGCTTTGAGCAATGCGACTTAAATCCGTGTAATTATAGTTAAACATAATCACTCCATTATTCCTTAAACGAAAAACTAAACGTTATTTCTTCGTCCGTTGCTTCCACATTGTAATCAATCAAATACACGCTTTCCATATACCCTGCGGCGTTTACGCTGTGCGTCTTATATTCTTTTTCGGAGATTGTTGCCTTCAACCCGCTGGTAGAAAGAATTTTCATATCTTCCACCATAACGCCATCTTCCGTGAGTTTCGGCGGATAACTGGAAACAAAACGATAGCACACAGATTGATTATTTAAGTTGCGATATTGCACACAAACCCGATTCGGCTCGGTAACATATTTCACAATCATCCCATGCGCATTTTCTTCGTATGCGCCAGCAATATCCATCACAATTTCTCTTTCACTTTGCGAAAGCACTTCGCCATGATATACCGATCCATACCGCTGACACTTTCCAGCAATCATAGGAACGCTGTGCGACTTTGAGCCGCAAACGAAAATTTCGTCCCCATAACGCTCTTCAGGATCGGAGAAATACCCCTTTGTATATTCTCCTGCGCCGATATCAACAATTAACCGCTTCCCATTTCGTACAATTTGAAATACACCTACGTCGTTATGATTGTGCATTTCATCATTTGTGCCACACTTCGTTGTAAACGCATAACTCTTTTCCCTATGAAGGAACACTTGGTTGTTTTGATAATAAATCGTTGCAGGCTGACTTTCTTTTTCTTGATATTCGCCAAACTTGTCAATGCCATGCAGCGCACGGAACATCAACGCTTTGTCTCCGCGAAGATTCAATTCCATCGGCAATAATTGAAAGGCGTCGCCAAACAAATTTTTAATCGAATAGGTCATTTCCGGCGATGCCACAAAGGAAACTCTGCCGCCGTCCGCATAAGGCAAATATACATCGCCAAGCATACGCGCGTTCGCCGCATATTTAAGCAAGTTTAATACCGTCGGACACGACAAAATGGCAGGTCGATCCCCCGTGAGTTGCGTATATACGTCGAAGAAAATAGCAAAGAACCCGAACCCGTATTGCCAGTAAGCAACGCCTTCGCTGCAATACCCTTCTTCGCCGATCCCGATCAAATAATGCTCCATGCAGTTAAAAACTTTATCCTTCACCGCAGGAAATCTTTCTGGGAACAAATACAAATAGGCAAGACCTACGCCACAAGAACAAACTGCCGCCCAGTTGTTATGTACGGTTTCAAAGAAATACGTACCCGTTTCAAACACGTCTATGATTTTCATCTTGACGGAAATTTTGACTTTGTTGCGGATATCCTTGCTTAACTTATCGCCAAAAACGTACACCGTTTCCGCCAAATAGAACGCCGTTTCCGCGGAAAAAAGGTCGATATAATGATGTTTAGCAACCACTTCTTCTTCAAAAGCGTGCGCAGGGAGAATCCACATAAACTCGTCGCAAATGGCCGACATAATATTTTCCAAATCGTTTATGTATCCATCATCCGTCAACGCAAGCGCTTGCAGAAACATCAAGCGACGCCTACGATCAAAGTACTGCTCTTGGAAAGTACTTCTATCGCCGTCCATATAAAAACGCTTAAATTGAAAGTAGTCCAAAGCGTAAATCGGTTTCCCTTCGTAATCCTTTTCGTACGCTTCTTTAATTTGTTGCATAAACCGTTGCCCCGCACCGTCGCGTGCAATACGGCATAACCTTTCATAACTGTATGCAAACATAAACTCTCTCTACTTATTCTTCAAATGTAAAACAAAACTCTATTTCTTGATCGGTTGCATTGACATCAAAATCAATCAAATACGCCTTAACAACCTTTCTTTGCGCGTTGACGTATTCCTTTTCGGAAATGGTTGCGCGCAACCCATTTCCACAACGAAGTTTCATATCTTCTATCTCTACCCCATCGTCCGTGAGCGTTGGTAAATATTCCGAAACAAAACGGTATCGAACGGGTTGATTGCGCAAACAACGATATTGCACGCGGATTTGATTTTCTTCCGTCACGTACTTGATAAGCACCCCTTGCGCGTTCTCTTCGTAAGCGCCAGCAATATCCATCGTGATTTCTCTTTCGCTTTGCGAAAGCACTTGACCGCGATACGGTTTCCAGTGCTTTTGATATTGACCGCCGATAATCGGTACACTATGCGACATCGAACCACACACGAATACCTTTTCTCCGAAACGAACTTCGGGAACACGGAAATATTCTTTTGTATATTCCCCTGCGCCCAAATCCGCAATCAAGCGTTTTCCCTTTCGCACAATTTGGAAAGAACCAACGTCGTTATGGTTGTGCATTTCGTAATTCGTACCGCATTTTACCGCAAACGAATAGGCTTTTTCTTTGCGGATAAAAACCTGTCGTTCTTGATAATAAACCGTCCCGTGTGAATCTTGTTTTTCTTGATAATCGCCGAACTTATCCATACCGTACAAAGCACGGAACATCAACGCCCGAACGTGATTCAAATCCAGTTTCATCGGGATCAAATTAAAGTCATCGCCGAAAAGATTTTTGAACGTATAGACCATTTCCGGGAAGGGCATAAAGTTCGAAGAACCGCCATCCGCAAAAGGCAAACACACGCCAACCGCCATACTTGCATTCGTCGGATATTGCAACAATTTCAACACCTTTTCACGGCTCAAAATTGCAGGGCGCTCCCCTGTCAACTGCGTATATACGTCGAAGAAAATTGCAAAGAACCCAAAGCCGTACTGCCAGTAGTTCATCCCTTCTTCGCAATACCCGTCTTCACTAATACCCAAAAGGTAATGCTCCATACAGGTAAAAATTCTCTCTTGAACGCTCGCAAACCGCTCGGGAAACAAGTACAGGTAGGCAAGCCCTACACCGCAACCGCACACCGCCGCCCAGTTGCTATGTGTTTCTTCAAAATTAAAGTGTCCGTTTTCGAATATATCTACGATTTTGAACTTGATAGAAACGGAAATTCGGTTGCGAATATCTTGGCTCAACTTATCGCCATACACATACACGGTTTCCGCCAAATACAGCGCCGTTTCCGCAGAGAACAGGTCGATTTGTTCGTATTTTGCCACGACGTCGTCTTCAAAAGCGTGTGCAGGCAAAACCCACATAAACTCTTCGCAAATCGCCGAAAGAATATTTTCTAAATCGGCAAGGTACTTTTCGTCGAATAACGCCAACACCTGCAAGAGCATCAAACGCTTTCTTCGATTAAAATACTGCGATTGGAACTCGCCACGGTTTCCGTCGATATAGAAACGCTTAAATTGAAAATAGTCCAAAGCGAGAATCGGTTTCCCTTCGTATTCTTCTTTGTACTTCTTCTCCGCGTCCGCAATAAAGGTTTTACCGCGCTCGGTTTCCAGTATTCTTTTCAAATTATCGTAGCTATACGAAAACATTGCAACTCCCCCTGAATTATTTAGGCTGTTTCCCGATGTAAGCCAAAATACCGCCGTCCACGTACAAGATATGCCCGTTTACGAAGTTCGACGCTTCGCTTGCAAGGAATACCGCAGGGCCCGACAAATCTTCGGGGTTGCCCCATCTTGCCGCAGGCGTCTTTGCGATAATAAAACTATCGAAAGGATGGCGGCTGCCGTCCGCTTGTTTTTCACGCAAGGGCGCGGTTTGGGGGGTAGCAATATACCCAGGGCCGATGCCGTTACATTGAATATTGTATTCACCGTATTCGCTTGCGATGTTTCTCGTGAGCATCTTCAAGCCGCCCTTTGCCGCTGCATACGCGGAAACAGTTTCACGGCCAAGTTCGCTCATCATCGAGCAGATATTGATAATCTTACCGCCGCCCTTCTTCATCATGGAAGGAATAACGGCTTTTGCGCAAATGAACGGTGCATTCAAATCGACGTCGATTACTTGTCTAAATTCCGCCGCGCTCATTTCGTGCATCGGGATGCGCTTGATGATACCTGCGTTGTTAACAAGGATATCAATTACGCCCACTTCTTTTTCAATGGTCGCAACCATAGCGTTTACGGCTACTTCGTCCGTTACGTCACAAACGTAACCTTTTACTTCGATACCTTCCGCCGCATACGCCGCCAAGCCTTTGTCAACAAATTCTTGCTTAATATCATTGAATACGATTTTTGCACCTGCGTTTGCCAACGCTTTTGCAATCGCAAAACCGATGCCGTAGCTTGCACCCGTCACAAGCGCTACTTTTCCGTCAAGTCTAAACATATTTTCCATCATTTTACTCCTTACAACAAATCTTTGGTTGCGATATGATCCATGTCGGTAAATTCTTGGTTTTCACCGCACATTGCCCAAATAAACGAATAGTTCTTCGTGCCAACGCCCGAGTGAATCGACCACGACGGTGAGATAACCGCTTCTTCGTTGTGCATAATGATATGTCTGGTTTGCGTGGGTTCGCCCATCATGTGGAATACCACGTCGTTTTCGCCCATATCTAAGTACATATACACTTCCATACGTCTGTCGTGCGTGTGGCAAGGCATCGTGTTCCAGTTCGAACCAACTTCAAGTTGCGTCAAGCCCATCGCAAGTTGACAACTCTTAATAACTTCGGGGTGGATATATTGATTGATTACACGCTTGTTGCATTCTTCCACGCTGCCGCAAGGCACTTTCTTTGCTTTCGTAATATCAATTTTTACGATAGGATAGCTGGTGTGTGCAGGGCAAGACGAAACATAGAATTTCGCAGGCGCATTTTCGTCAACGCTTTTAAACGTAATTTCCTTGTTGCCCATACCGATAAAGATGCCGTCACGGGGATTCATTTCATATTCCGTGCCATCTACTGTGATCACGCCTTTACCGCCAACGTTAATACAGCCCATTTCACGGCGTTGCAAGAAGTAATCCGCCGCAAGTTCTTTACCTGCTTCAAGTTTCAAGATTTGGCGAACGGGCATCAAGCCTGCCGTGATGATACGATCGATATGGCTGTACACCATTCTTACATTGTCTTTCGTGAACAGATTTGCGATGTGAAACTCTTCTCTCAATCTTTCCGTCGTATAATATTTTACGTCTTTTGCGTTACTTGCTTGTCTTACTTCCATTTTACTTAAATCCTCCTTGATGTATCGTCCGTGCACTTCGATTTGCGTCAACGCCGCAAAACCAAGTTTTTCCGTGACTTGTATAAAATTGAACAATTTAATTTTTTTCGTTTTTTTCGTTTCCGCCAAGATCACCGCAATTCCTTGACTATTTTCTGGATTCAGGTCGGCGTTGTCCAACGTAAACTCACCTTTCACAATTTCGCCATCGTCAAACTGGATATCAATGCTTTTCCAGTAACTATCGTGCGGCACACCGTTGACATCGTGTTTGAAGTCCGCCCGAAGGTAAAAAATGAGTTGATCGACTTCTACTTCCGTTCCAAAATCCAGCGTATATTCCAAATCATTTCTCGCGCCGCCCGCCCACGAATGGTACGGATACGGCCCATGTCCCTGGTTGTTCTTTTCCCCGTCTATGGCGTTGCGTTCGTAAAAACAAGGCTCTTCCCGCGTGACGAAATTTGCACTCGCGTGCGGATAACCGCCCGTTTTACTACGTAAATCGTGAGAATTTAAGGCAATATTTCGCGTTCTACAAAACTCTTCGTCTTCCACTTCTCTTGCCGAGATACTATGTATCGAGCCCTTAAACGCATCTGGGGGATAACCCATAGAAAGTTCCCGTTCACTCGGAATCGTGAAAGTAAAACTTTTATTCGGCGCGTAGATTATGCTCTCTTCCAGACATGGACAAAATCGCACCGCGGCCACCATGCCGCCGTCGATCGATAGGGAGATTTTATCCCCTTCCGCCAGCTCGCCGTGGTACTCCGCTTGGATGCACGCCCCCTGTGTTTGAAACTTAATTTGATTGTTTTTATTTGTAATTTTCAGAAACAACATAGAAATTTTTCTGCGATATTACTCCTATTTTAATTTCATCATACCAAAATTATAGATTATCGTCTATTTAATTTCAATACAAAAAATAGTGATTTTTTTGGACTTTTTAGAGATTTGCCTAAAAATATTTGCCAAATATTCCTTTTTTTGCTATAATGATTATACTTTCAATAATTCGATATAAGGAGAAGATTATGGCCCTTATTAACTACCTTGAAAAGCACTTAAAAACCTTTGCAGTAAAGTCCCACCAGCACAATCACTGGGAAGTTATCTACGTCACCGAAGGCGTCGGGACGATTGAAACGGCAGACCGTCAAGTTCTTGAATATAAAAAAGGGGAGACCATTTGCATCCCCCCGAACCTTCGACATATCAACAACTCTTCCATCGGTTTTAAGAATATTCACTTGACGATTGAAGACTGGAATCCCCCCATCCAAGAGCCTTTTTTAATTCCCGAATCCGATTCCAGTAAAGACTTTTATACCATCTTGAAGTTGGCATACCGCTATTTTCATCAACTCCCTGCAAACCATCCCATCAATTTGGCATACACCAACACGATCGAAGCCTTCTTGAACACCCTTGTGCGACAATCGAATTCGGCAAGCATCACGCAGGTCATCATCCACGAAATTATCAACAACTACACCGATCCCGATTTTGATTTAGAACAAGCTTACATGCTTGTTCCGCTGTCGAAAGAGCATATCCGAAAGCTGTTCATCAAGGAACACGGCATCTCCCCTTCAAAATTCTTACTCCAAAAGCGCTTAACGCTTGCAAAATTGCTCTTATCGAAAAAGGAAGACGGCTATCTTCGCATCTACGAAATTGCCGAAACCTGCGGTTTTAGCGACCCCGCCTATTTT
>JAZOLF010000100.1:0-16586 GCA_045652785.1 Candidatus Scatosoma sp.
CGATTTGCATTCTTGCTACGTATCTATCCATACCTTCGTACTTACCAGCCTAAGCGTTCATAGAACCGACGTCGTTCATAACGCGGATGACAGGCAAGTTGTGGCGTTTACCCACTTCAAAGTCGTTGGGGTCATGTGCAGGCGTAATTTTTACGCAACCCGTACCAAATTCGGGATCAACGTAAGCGTCTGCAACCACGGGAATTTCTCTGCCGACCAAGGGCAAAGTAAGCGTTTTGCCAACCAACGCCTTATATCTTTCATCGTCGGGATGAACGGCAACCGCAGTATCACCGAGCATCGTTTCAGGACGAGTGGTAGCAACCACCACTTCCGCGCTACCGTCCGTTGCAGGATAACGCAAATGCCAAAAATGGCCGCCTTCTTCCGCATATTCAACTTCCGCGTCGGAAAGCGCCGTCTTGCAGCAAGGACACCAGTTGATAATTCTATCCCCTTGATAAATCAAGCCCTTGTTGTAAAGGTTTACGAAGACTTCGCGAACCGCCGTAGAGCATCTTTCGTCCATCGTGAACGCTTGACGCGACCAGTCACAAGAAGTACCCATCTTGCGTTGCTGCATCATAATACGGCCACCGTATTGTTCTTTCCATTCCCAAGCGCGCACCAAGAACCCATCACGGCCAAGATCGGCTTTCGTCAAACCTTCCGCTTTCATCTTTTCTACGATTTTTACTTCCGTAGCGATGGACGCGTGGTCGCAACCAGGCAACCAAAGCGCCGCATACCCTTGCATACGCTTAAAACGAATAAGCGTATCTTGCATGGTAGCGTCCATAGCGTGCCCCATGTGCAACTGCCCCGTGATATTGGGGGGCGGCATCATAATCGTAAAAGGAACTTTGTCCGCATCGATTTCCGCGCGGAATGCGCCAGAGTTTTCCCACTCCGCGTAAATTCTATCTTCAAAGTCCTTAGGATTGTACGTCTTTTGCATTTCCATAATACACAACCTCTTTGTTGATCTTCACTAAATCCGTTGCCATAAGCAATACTATCGCATTATAGCCTATCTATTATAGTACACTTTCCATAGATTGTCAATTATTCTTACCCCTTCATATAATATATTATTCCAAAAAAATGAACGGAGATTGAGAAACATGATACGCAAAAAATTACTTTTACTTCCTTCCCTGCTCCTTTCCGCTTGCTTTGCAACGCTCCCGCTTTCGGGATGCGACAAAGACGAAGGCGGTTTAAAAAAAGTACAGGTGAGCGAAGTCACCCATTCCATATTTTACGCCCCTATGTACCTTGCGGATGCGCTTGGCTATTTTGAAGAAGAAGGTATGCAAATCGAACTGACCAACGCGGGCGGGGCAGATAACGTAATGTCGTCCGTCCTTTCCGGGAACGCCGATATCGGTTTTTGCGGCCCCGAAGCAGCGTTATACGTGTTGGTCGGCGGCTCAACGGACGTCCCCAAAGTCTTCGGGCAATTAACGAAGAAAGACGGCTCTTTCTTGGTTTCCCGAAAAGCCGAACCGAACTTTCAATGGACGGATTTGCGCGGCAAAGAAATCCTTGCAGGGCGGCGCGGCGGCGTACCTGCCATGACCTTTGAATACATCTTAGGTAACTACGGTATGCAAAACGGCGTTGACGTAAACTTAAATTACGACGTCGCTTTTAACCTGATGACCAGCGCCTTTGAAGCAGGCACGGCGGATTACTGCACAATGTTTGACCCTGTCGCCTACGAATACGAATTATCAGGCAAAGGCTACGTGGTTGCATCCGTCGGCGAAGCGTCGGGCGAAATTCCTTACACCTGCTATATGGCGAAAGAATCTTGGCTCAAAGACAATACAGACACCGCGCAAGGTTTTATCCGCGCCATTATGAAAGCGATTAAGTACGTCAACGAAACCCCCGCAGAAACGGTTGCACCCCATTTGACAAAATACTTTACGGGTACGGACGTTGCGGCGCTTTCCGCATCCGTAGAACGATATAAGTCCATCGACAGCTGGCGGGCGGAAATGACCGTTTCGGAAGAAAGTTTCAACCGCTTGCAAGACGTTATTGACGGCGCAGGCGAATTGCAACGCAGAGCGGCATTAAACGAACTCGTTGACAACTCTTTCGCGGAAAAAGTTTACCCCGAAATTTATAAATAACCGATTACAAACAACAAAGGAAACACCGAAATGAAAGAAGTTTTACGATTTGAAAACGTCTGTAAGCACTACCACAGCAGACAAGGCGAAACCATCGCCGTTGAAAACGTCAATTTTTCCGTAAACGAAGGAGAGTTCGTCGCCATCATCGGCCCGTCAGGATGCGGAAAAACCACTCTGCTTTCCCTGGCGGCAGGTTTGATACCGCCCACACACGGCAAAGTATTCAACCACGGCGTTTCCTTCGGCTATATGCTGCAAAAAGACGAATTGTTCCCTTGGCGAACGATTGAAAAGAACATCTTTTTACCGCTGGAAATCAAGCGCACGCTGTCCGAACAAACCAGGGGGCGAGCGCTGGCTTTGGCGGAAAAATACGGGTTGGGGCAATTCTTAAAAAATTATCCCAACTCCCTTTCAGGTGGGATGCGACAACGCGCCGCGCTCATCCGCACTTTGTCGGTTAACCCCGACGTGTTATTGCTCGACGAGCCCTTTTCCGCGCTGGATTATCAAACCCGTTTGTCCGTTTGCGACGACGTATATAAAATAATCCGTAGCGAAAAGAAGACGGCTCTACTCATCACGCACGACATCAGCGAAGCAATTTCCGTCGCCGATAAAATCGTCGTACTCTCCGCGCGGCCCGCTCGCGTTTTGGCAACCCACGACATATCCTTCCCTGAAAGCGAACCCTTAAAACGCAGGGAGAATAAGGATTTCGCAAAATGGTTTGAACTGTTATGGGGGGAATTGAATAAATGAAAGAACACAACGTATCCAGGGAACAATCCCTATACCTGCAAAGGCTGAAGCGGCAAACGGTTTTTATCAACGTGGTACGCATCGCGATTCTTACCCTGTTGCTTTTCGTTTGGGAACTCGCCGCCGCATACGAGTGGGTAAACCCTTTCATCACAAGTTCCCCATCTCGGATCGCAAAAACCATCGGCAACCTGTATAAAAGCGGCGAATTGTTTTACCACGTCGGTATAACACTCGGGGAAACCTTAGCAGGGTTTACGATCGCCGTCGTATTAGGCTACTCGATTGCGCTATTGTTATGGTGGAGCGAAATCTTCCGAAAGATTGCCGAACCGTACTTTGTCGTTTTGAACGCCCTGCCCAAAATTGCCCTTGGCCCTCTTATTATTATTTGGTGCGGAACGGGCAGCAAGGCTATTATTTTTATGACCATTTTAATCGGTCTTATCGTCGCAATCTTGAATATGCTCAATGGATTTATGGCAACGGACGAAAACAAAATCCTTCTTTTGCAATCCATGGGCGCAAACAAGTGGCAAATCCTAACCAAACTGGTCGTGCCGTCTTCCCTGCCATCCTTTATCTCTATGCTCAAAATCAACGTCGGGATGGCGTGGATCGGCTCGATTATGGGGGAATATATCGTATCCAAAGCAGGCATCGGCTATTTGATCGTCTATGGCGGTCAAGTTTTCAAACTCGACCTTGTAATGAGCGCCGTAGTAATCCTTTGCGTCCTTGCCGCTATCATGTACGCGCTGGTCACTCTGTTGGAACGGCTCGTCATTAAAAACAGATAACGCGAAAAATTGCGCGCAATAAAAAGCCCACTCCGCAAGAGTGGGTTTTCTTTTTAGCCTTTTACCGACCCCGAAGCAATTCCTTCGACGTAATACGGCTGCATCACCATAAACAGCGAAACGATAATCACGGCAACGGCCGTCGCCCCTGCGCAAAAGACGGTGAAATTATCGTTAAAACCATTCCTTTCCGCATTGATCATCTTATACAGCCCGAGTGAAACGGTATATTTGGAACTCTCCCCGATAATCGTATTGACAAAAATAAAGTCACACCACGGGGCAATAAAACTGGTGAGTACCGTATAAACAATGATCGGTTTTGCCATCGGCAAGATGATTTTCCAAAACACAATCGGTTGGCTTGCCCCGTCCAGCACCGCCGCTTCTTCTATTGCACGCGGAATGGTATCCAAAAAGCCTTTGCAAATATAATAGGATAGCGCCGCGCTCCCCGAATACACAAGCACGAGCGCCAGCAGGGAGTTCGTCAGCCCCATCGCTTTTAAGATAAAGTACACGGCAATCATACTCATAAAACCAGGAAACATCCCCAGCACCAACAGCACACGCATCAATGGTTTCCGCATCCGAAAGCGCAAGCGTGATAGTGCATAACTCACCGCCAAGATAAACACGGTCGTCAATGCACACGAACTCACGGAAACAACAAGCGTGTTTTTTAGCCAAATCGGAAAATCCGTCGCCGTAAATAGCCGACCGAAATTCCCAAACCCGAACCGCAATCCCGTCGGGAAAAGTTGGTTGATAATGCCCGTACTTGGACGAACGCGAAACGCCGTATATAGCAAATACAAAATAGGCAGCATCCACGCCACCGATAGAACGGTGAGAACGGTATAAATTATTCCGTCCGCAACCTTTCCACGAATCTTTCTTCTCATTGAAAATCCCCTTCGGAACGCGCCGACGCCGACCTTCCGTAAACCACCAAAGACGCGGACGCGCAAATGATAAAAATAGCAATCGCAATTACCGCCGCGATATTGTATCGGGGGTTATTATCCGTCGTCAATCGGTATAGCCAAGTGACAAGCAAATCTGTCGATTGCGCCTGCGTGCCCCCGCCGTAATAGAGATTATCGACAGGCCCGCCACCCGTCAATAGCCAAATCACGTTAAAATTGTTGACGTTGGTGACAAACTGCGTAATAAGGTATGGAGTTGTCACCTGCAACATATACGGCATCGTCACGTGCAAAAATGCTCTTAGCGGACTTGCACCATCAATTTTCGCCGCTTCAAAATAATCGGACGGAATGTTAATGAGTATCCCTGTCGCCATCAGCATTGTATATGGCATCCCCACCCAAATATTGACAAGCAAAATCATCACTCGCGGCAAAAGAGAGAAATTGCGCTGGTCGGCAAGCCATAAAATATTCGTACCCAGCACCTTGTTTAAGATGCCGTCGCCGTCCAAAATTTTTTGCATGAGCAGAAGAGAAACAAACTGCGGAACGGCAATCGCCAAAACGAACGCTGTGCGAAAAAACACCTTTCCGCGTATCCCCTTTCGGTTGATGGCGAGCGCAACCAAAAGCCCGACAAAATAGTTGCTAAACGTCGCCAAAAACGCCCAAACGAACGTCCACAAAAGTACGCGTAGAAAAACCTTTGCAAACGCAGAAGAGCCGCCCGCAAGCGTGAAAAACGCCTTAAAATTATCCAGACCTACCCAGTCGAAGAGTTTTCCTGGCGGCATATGCGCGTAATCATAGTTGGTGAACGCAATCAGCACCATAAACACGAATGGCAGCACCGTAAAAACCAGCAACCCCAAAAGGGGCAACGCCAACAGCAAAACGTGAAAATTCTTATCTATCAGCCCCAGCCATTCACGCCGTATCGTGGGAAGCGGCTCTCCGTTTTTTATATGAGTATCTGCGCGGACGCAGTCCGATATATTGCTTTTCCAAACGAAAAGATAAGCCGCAAGCACCAGCACCGTCGCTACGCCGTAAAGCAAAATTAAAAAACTGTTATCCCCGCGCACTTTTTCATAAATTTGCAAGTTCTCATTCCAGACTTCCCCCGAAATTCTCGTACCCAAATCTCCTGAAAAGAGTTGCGCCAACGCCCGAAAGCCACCGAAAATCATAAACAGCCAAAAGAGCATTTGCGCCAACAAATAGAGCACGCCCTTACAATAGCGTCTATGCAAAAAATGTCCCGAACCCATCACAAAAAAGGAGAGTTTCGTTGCAAGCGAACCGCGCCGAAACACCAACGCCATCTCTCTTATCTTTTCCACCCACCTTTTTCCCATAAACATCCCCTTCGTTTTATTTGACAATCGCCGCCACGCAAGCATCCAGTTGTGCCTTCAATGAAAAATCACCCGTTTGCACGCCCGTCAGCATCGCATTCCCGAGTCCCTTCAAAGGATTCCAAAAGGTACTTGGAACGTTCTTTTGCGTTTTACTGAATTGCAACTGCTCGGTGATCGCCTTTGCCACAATATCGTCCTGTACGCGAGCATCTGCCCGCGCATCTATATTGGTCGGCACGTACTTCCGCGTTTCAAAATGCCGAAGTTGGCTTTCCGCGTTCGTATAAAAATCCGCAAACGCAAGCGCATCCGCCTTATTATCGGAATAATTATTCACGCCCATCATCTTATAGCCCGCAAACGCAACCAACTGCACCTGTTCTTCCCCCGCATAGGTGTACGTGGGCAACTTCGCAGCACCAAAGTTTTCGCCAAGCGCGCTTTCAATCGCATTCCGATTCCACACCCCAGAAAAAGCGGCGACAATGCTGCCGTCGGCAATCCCTGCGACTATTTTTGAATCATCCGCGTCTGCCTTTACACGGCTGTCCTTGACCAAATTCCAAAGGCTTTGCGTGACCTGTTCCCCTACCGAATTGTTAAAATCACAAGTGATCGACGTTTCCCCGAAACTGTTATCATAGGTGACTTCATAGCCGAGCCCTTTTCCAAAGTAAAAAGCACTGTTATACCAACCGTCCGACACCAAAAACGCCAACTTTTTGTTGGAAGAACACTTTGCCAAAATCCCGTCAATGGATTGTACGTCTTCTTCCGTCAGCACCGATTTATCGTAGTACATAAAGAACGTATTGTCCGTATAAGGAAATGCGTAAACTTCCTTTTCCGTGCCGCGCAAAACAGTTGCCGCATCCATCGAACTCGCCGTGTTTCTCGCCCGAATTTCACCCAAACGATCCCCGCCGATACGCGCCAGCGCATCACCGTTAATCAGTTGCGTCATTTGATCGTTTGAAAAGGAATACACGTCCGCGGCATTTTCCACGTCGTTCAAAATCCTTATTGCGATATCGTTTTCCCCCTGCACGTCAAAGACAAAACGGTATTGTTTATCAGGATTTTTCTCTTGAAACTTTTGCGCAATTTCTTTTGCGAACGCTTGATCCGCTTCCGACACCCAAACGGTGAGTTCAATCTCTTCCCCCTTCTTCTTCCGACAGCCCACAAAGGAAACCGCCCCTATCATAGCCAAAGTGATTGCTAAATACTTTCTTCCCATATTTATCCCCCCTAAATTGCTGTTATTAGTTTGCCATTCTTTGCCATTTTTTATACAAAAAAGGCGTTCTTTTTTCAAGAACACCTTTCTTAAAAGCATTAGATTATCGGTTGTATTGTTCGCATAAGCCTTTGAGCCAAGCGGCTTTTCTTCGCTTGAAATCCTTTTCCGTATAACGGAACGTCCAGTTACCGCCCGTCACCGTCGATGGAGCATTGATGCGCGCTTCCGCACCATAGGCGAGTACGTCGTGCATCGGTACGATTACCGTATTCGCAACAGTAGAGAACAGCAGTTCTATTACGCTTTGACACTCATCTTCCATACTTTCCACGATATAGGGAACGTCCGCAAGCAAGCATTGTTTTTCCAGCGCCAGTTCAAAGGTCGCGCGATCCGGCGCAGGCATAGACGTAAGATAATCCGCAAGCGGTTCGTTATCGTGCGTGCCTGTGTACGCAACACAGTTTTTCTTATATTCGGACGGCAAATGCTCGTTTTCTTCGTTGCCATCGAAAGCGAACATCAAAACTTTCATACCAGGGAATCCTGTCTTTTTCAGCATATTCCGCACACCGTCGTCGATAATACCTAAATCTTCCGCAACGATATTTTCCTGCAACATTCCGTCAAAAAGCCGATGAGATGGGCCTTTCATCCACTCCCCATCCTTGGCGGTTTCCGCGTCCGCAGGAATCGCAAAAAAACGGTCGAACCCGCGAAAATGGTCAATGCGCACCACGTCAAACAAGCGCAACGCGTATGCGATACGTTCCTTCCACCACCGATAGCCCGTCTTTTTGAGTTTCTTCCAGTCATACACAGGATTTCCCCAAAGTTGACCGTCTTCCGAGAACGCGTCGGGGGGCACACCCGCCTTCAAAGACGGTTCGCCATACTTATCGAGCAAGAACAACTCCCTACGGTGTTTCCACGTTTCCAAACTATCGTAAGCAACGTAGATCGGCATATCCCCCATAATGGAAATCCCGCGTTCGTTTGCGTACGCTTTCAAGGCATTCCATTGTTTCAAGAACAAATATTGCGTGAATTGCCAAAAACAAATCTCTTCTTTGTGGTCTTTTGCGAACGCCGCAACCACAGCGGCATCCCCGTTTTTATACGGAGCATCCCATTCCGACCACGCCCTATCGCCAAAATGCTTTTTCAAGGTCTTAAACAACGCGAAATCGTAATAGAACCCTTCCTGCAAGAACGCTTGCCAGTCAGGCGTATTTTTATCAAAGCGTGCATACGCCTTTTTCAAAAGTTCGGACTTTTGAAAATACTGCTTGCCGTAATCCACACGGCGGAGATCGTCACTCCAAGAATAGGAAGACACTTCTTCCTTCGTCAATAAACCGTCGGCAATCAGCGCGTCAAAATCAATAAAATAATAATTGAGTGCATCGGACGCGTAGGATTGATAAGGGCTATCCCCGTAGGACGTAGGTAGGAGCGGCAAAACCTGCCACACCTTCATCCCTGCAGACTGCAACCAGTCCACGAACGCATACGCGCCCGCGCCAAGCGTACCGATACCGTACTCCCCAGGCAGGGAAAAAATGGGCATCAACACCCCTGCTTTTCGTTGTTCTTTGAATAACTTACTCATATTGCTCTTTGGTAATTGTACCTATTTTTCTCTTATTTTATACGTGAAAGCAAAATTTCTTCGTGTTTTTTTACGCCCGCGATTTGTTCTTTTTTCAGCAATTCCTGCGCTTGCGCAAAGAGCAAATCCGCGCGTTCTGTTTCCCCACACTTTTGCATATAGAGAGCCAAAGTACGCTTGATTGCATAATCATCGCTCTTCCAGTATTCTTCACCGCTTTTCACCGCTTCTTTCAAAATGGCGTCGTCGCCACACAACAAGTATAAATAGGCAAAGTTGCGCTCCAAAGCGTAGATTTCCGTCTCCAACAAATATTCCCCTGCCGACGCAATACGCTTTAAGCAATCCAGGGCTTTTTCGTATTCTTCACGCTCAACGAAGTAGGAATAACGGGCGTCTAAAATCGCCACGTACAAGGGCTCGTCTTCCGCAATTTGCGGCGCGGAGAAATACCATTCTTGCGGGAGTTCCGCAAACGACTTCCCTTCCTGCAAGCCGCCGTGAATACGCATCAGATTGAGCATCGTTTGTTCTACGGGCTCGCCTTTTTTTATCCCTTTTGCAACCAAAGCATCTGTTCTGCCAGACGAATATTCCGCAGGGCATACGTTCAATAGGAACAAATATGCCGAATACGGCAAGAATCCCAGCACATAAAAGGACGGGAAAGCCACCAAAAGCACCGCCAACAATGCAACGAAAACGCCGCCGAACACCAGCCCACCGATGGAGTAAGCATACGCGCGTTTTTCCATATTCTCGCTACCCTTGGGCAAAACCTGCGTTTCATCCGCGGCAAACGGCGACGCAAGCGCAAACTTCTTTTTGCCATCTTTTACGTAAAAACGGAAACAAAAAAACTTGCAATAGACAATTTGCATACCGTTTGCGCGCGCAAAAAACACGTGTCCAAGTTCATGCACGCAAGGCGCAACCAACAAAGACGCAGAAAAAGCGATAATTGCCCCTATCAAATTGTTCAAATCTTCCCACGCAGCCACCGCCAGCCAGCAAGCCGAGCCCATCAGCAGCAACAACAGCACCCACGCGTAGATTTTCGCAAAAACTCTTTTCATATCTTCCTTATAACAATCCGTGTTTTACGGCATAGCCTTCCAAATTATCCGCATCGCTGCAAACAAGTTTCTTAACCCCCAACACCTGCATCACCGTCAAGAGCCAAACCGCGCCGCCGAGCAAGACTTCCGCGCGCTTTTCGGGTACGCAAGTTTCCGCAACCACCTGTTTCACAGGGGTTTTTGCAAGATAGTCAATTACTTGCGCGATTGTTTCAAGGGTGAGCGCATAACCCGTGACGGCTTGTCCGTCATAAACTTTTTGTCCCAAAGCAATCGATGCGATCGAAGTAGCCGTACCGCCGATTGCGCAAAGCTCGGTTGCCCCCACTTCGCCAAACGCCTTTACCGATTTTTCGGAATGGGCTTTAAGCACAGGCACTTCCCTGCCGCAAAGATCTTTTAAACGCACAACGCCGACGTCAACACTCTTTTTATAAAGAATGTCGCCATCCTTGCGGACGATAATTTCCGTGCTTGCACCGCCGACGTCAATAATACCGCCGTCCTTGTTACCGAGCGCACCGAGAATACCGATTTCCGCTTCTTCTTCCCCTGATATAATTTGCACGTGTAAAGGGCAAAGCTGAGCAACGCGTTTTACAAAATCAGCGCCGTTTTTTGCAGAACGAGCCGCCGCCGTCGCAAAAGCGACCACTTTTTCCGCATTTTCCAACTTGGCTTTACTATAAAATTTTGCAACCGCGCCCGCCGTGCGCTCCAACGCCTGCGTAGAAAGCACCCCTGTCGTCGCCAAACCTTCCCCTAAACGGGTAATCTCCAAGTCCTTATATAAAACTTTTCCGTCCGCCACAACCATGAGGCGAACGGAATTCGAGCCGATATCTATTACGGCATTTTTCTTCATATTGTTATCCTTAAAAATTAGTTTTGATTGTCGTATTTAATGAGCAAATCGTTCTTCGTGATAGGATCGTACATAATGTCGTCCAAGTCTTCTTGATACGCTTGTTCTTGCGCAGCAAGGGACGCCGCTTCTGCTTCCGCGCGATTGATACGGTTTTGCTTGACAGCCATCGTCACCCATTGATACACCAAAACGGCAAACAGGATGACCAAAAACAGGGTAGCCGCAACCACGATACCCGTCACTCTTTTAGCCATTTGTTCTTGTGTCATAATTTTTTCTCCCCTTTCTTGCGAAAGTTTTTTACACAGTTTGCCAATTTCTTTACGCCATTATAACATACATTTTTGAAAAAAGCAACTGCTTTGTGAAAAGTTTTTAGATAGAAAATGAGCCCAACTGCGAATCCGACATAATAATATCCCCGAAAATTTGGAAACATCAGCCAACTTGCCGAAAGAATTATCCACACCGAAAAGAGCAAAAAGAAGAATATATCCGCTAAAAATCGTGTGGATTTTTGCAGTTTTTTTGGCCTTTTTAGCGCAAAAAATGAGCAAAAATCATACAATAATCCGCCCAAAAGCCCCAGCAAAATCCAGATAAAAAACCTGCCCAACTGCCCCGCGCTATCCATCAGCGAAAAAGTTTCGCTGCGAAACTTTTACCCCCGTAGGAAATGCCTATCACATTCCCGCTGGCGGTAAAAACGCCGCTTTCCTTAGAAAAACCCGTAATCTTTAATGCGTTTCCCGCAACAAAAAGTTTGCCGCTGCCTTTTAGGAGCAGGGAAATTTTGCTTTCTGAAAAAGCCAACACCCCTTCTACGCCGCTTACGGTGACGTCTTTCTTTTGTATAAGCGTAATTTGATGAAGATCGTTTTGCATACCCTATCGTATGCGCGCCGCGAAACAATTATTCCTTTTTCTTCCCCAACTCATAACGCGTCCCCTGTTGTTTGTATTCCACAAGGGTATCCAGTTGGACGTTATGAATGCTTTGGAAAATGTTATGTTCAACGTTTTCGTTCTCTTTTTTGTGCGCCGCAATCAATTCTTTTACGCGCTTTCTCGCGGAGAATGTAGGCTCGGCTTGTCGTTCTACTCCTTCGGTAAACTTACACGCACACGCGATAAACTCTAATTGATTGTATTCTTTCCAGCGCAAGATGTCGTTTTCGAGTACACAATAGAGAGGGCGGATTAGTTCCATCCCTTCAAAGTTGGTACTTTTGAGTTTTGGCAACATACCTTGAATTTGACCGCCGTACAGCATCCCCATCAAGGTCGTTTCAATGACGTCGCTCTTATGATGCCCCAACGCAATTTTGTTGCAACCGAGCTCCTTCGCCTTGGCGTACAAATGCCCCCTGCGCATTCTTGCGCAAAGATAACAAGGGGAATCCCCCGCCGCCATCTCCGCCGCTGCGAATACGTCACTTTCAAAAACGGTAATCGGAATATTCAAAATTCTCGCGTTTTCTTCGATTTTTGCACGGTTTTCCGCGTTATATCCAGGGTCCATCACCAAGAAAACCAACTCGAAAGGAACGTCGCTATGGCGCTGTAATTGCTGCATCAACTTGGCAAGCAAAACGCTATCTTTTCCGCCCGAGATGCAAACCGCAATCTTGTCCCCTTTTTCAATCAAGGCATATTTCTTGACCGCCAACACGAATGGCGACCAAATCGTCTTCCGATACGTCGTAATGATTGAACGTTCGATTTCTTGATATCTTTCCAACTGTTTTGCCATATCGCACCCACCGAGTTTAATACGCCTATTATACCAAAGGTCGGGAAGCAAGTCAAACAATTTTAACGGACGATTAACAATCGTTTCTTCGCACGGGTAATAGCCGTATAGAGCCAGCGGAATTTATCTTCCCCGAAAACCCAACTCTCATCAAAGACCACAACGTTGTCAAATTCCGAACCCTGCGCTTTGTGGCAGGTGATCGCGTAGGCAAATTCAAAACGGCTAATCGTTTCCTGCTCGACATTTTTCAACTTTCTAAGTAATAGGCGGTTGCCTTCGTGCACCACCGTACCGTTTGTAAGCGTGACCGCTTGATCCCCGTACATATGTGTATATTCTCCTGTCAGGAAAATACCGCTATCGACGATTGCCTTTATCTCTTGACCGATACCGTCCGCCTTGAAAGACATCGACAAAAGATTGTCGCATTGTTCGACAATGTTGCTTGCCTTACCGATAATGCCGTTGACAAGGTGAAAACGCTCTTCTTCGTCCAACGGCTTTTCCCAGTTGTTCAATGTGCAAATCAGTTTTTCCCCGTCCTGCGGTAGGTAGCAATCGCTCGCGAACCCCAAATACCCACGATATTCGGCGTTCAGAGAGTTTCTTGTCTTGTTCCGTCCGCAAATAATTTGATCAGCGCGGAGCAAAATTTTCTTCCGATCCACCCCTTGCATCCTGCGCATGGGGATCACAGCAACGTTTTCTCCGTAATAACCGTAGGGAATGTACTTCCCTTGTCGTGCCATCGTTGCAACCTGAATAATGGGATCGCCCGCGGCTTGGCGGACAATCTCCGTCAAAACAAAGTCAGGACGCTGCATCAAGTTGCAATCCCCGCTGACAGGCGGCAACTGTGCGTGGTCACCGCAAAATAAGCATTTCACACCAAAACTCAGCAGGTCGCGGTACATCTCTTCACTCACCATCGACGCTTCATCCACGACAATTAAGCGAATGTTTTCGTCTATACTCGGGCGCTTGGTAAAAGATAACTTTCGCACAGTGGATAAAATTTCACCGTCTTCGTTGACGTCAAACTCATCTTCATTGCGGATATAGATTAACCCGTGCACCGTACCCGCAACCGTACCGCCCTGCGCCAACACAGTAGCCGCTTTTCCCGTCGGGGAAACGAATGCCGCTTCCACGCCAGCACGTAAGCCCAACACGTGTTGCACAACGTAATTGATTAAAAACGTTTTGCCCGTACCTGCATACCCCGCTAAGACAAACGAAAAATCATCCGTATTCAAAAACCATTCGGCTATTAAATTTTTTGCCTTCTCTTGGTCGGCGGTCAACTGCACTTTTTTCATCGTGAATACATTATATCACAGCCCTTTTGAAAAAGCAAGCGTTTTGCGAACATTTGTTCGCATTATTTTATTTTCTGGTAAATTTGGCAAAAAAAGGCTTTCCTGACAGGTTTTCCGATAGAATTATCTCACCATTTTCATATTTTGCCTGCACAACTTTCTCCGATCTGCCGTCGGGAACGGTTGCCGTGATAATATTTTTTTTCGTGTCAAACGTATAAGGTATCTCTACCGACTTCTCTTTGCCGAACATATTTTTATAGCGCAAAGTCGCCGTTCCGTCCGTCAAAAGTTCAAGCGTCGCTTTTGACTCATCGGTAAAATCGCGGTTGCCGATACGCAAAACTTCACAAGTATAATAGCCCACGTAAGGTGTGGATATTTCTTTGAGCGTCCCCAAAGAAATAACGTTTGGCTTTCCGAAAACGGAAAGCAAAGATACGAGCGCCGTTGCGCAATAGAGACGAATACTTTTCATACCGATAGCATTCGCATTTATGCGGCTCTTTATCCAAAAAAAAATCGACGCAGGAACCCCTACGCCGAACTTTCTTATTTATTTGCAAGCATCCAAAACGATTTTGCTCATTTCTTCAAACTGCGATTCCATCTCTGCCGCAAGTTGGATTTGTGTGCGGCATCTTACCAAATTGTGTCCAGGATACTTGGTTGCAAAATACGTATCCCCCGCAAGGTAGTCGGTCAAGAAACGCATCCCGCATTCTATCGTCATCAAATACGCACCGTAAGGGAGCAATTCCTTTTCCTTATCGGTGATGCTTGCTTTTACCGCACCGCAATAGCCTTTCGCATACGCCGCAAACAAGTTAATGTCAAAATGCACTTTGGAAAGGTCTTTTTCGTCTTCCGCAGCCGTCGATGCGCCAAAGCGAATGGAGTCGCCAAAATCGTACAGCATCGAGCCTGGCATAATGGTATCCAAGTCAATTACCGCGCGTGCTTCGTTGGTTTTCGCGTCCATTAAAATATTGTTGAGTTTTGTATCGTTATGGGTGACACGCAAAGGCAAAGAACCATCGCGCAAGCCATCCATCGCCTTACCATAGGTATCTTCGTGACTCAAAATAAATTCGATTTCCGCTTGGCAATCCTTTGCCCTGTCGAACGCATCCGACGCCAAAGCCGCCTTAAAGTTTGCAAAACGATTGGGGGTATCGTGGAAACGTGCAATCGTTTCCGTAAGTTGCGACGCGTCGAACTCCGCCAAGTAGTTTTGGAATTCCCCAAACGCCTTCCCAGAGTTTTCAAATACTTTTGCATCCGTCACTTTTTGATAGGTGACCGTGTTTTCTATGAATGCGTACATACGATAGCATTCTTCGCCGTAGATAAAACTTTCCCCCGTCTTGGTGGGGATTACTTCCAGCGTTTCAATCCCGCGAGAGCGCAAATGCTCCGTCACCCCGCAAATGTTCCGCATCAGACTGACGGGATCGGGAAACACTTTCGTATTCATCTTTTGCATAATATAGCGTTTTTGGTCGGTGACAACCAACAAGGTAAGGTTGATATGTCCTTCCCCGTAAGGTGCAATTCCCAGCACATTGCCTTCCAATGCAAATTGTTCAGCCACCGATTGATATTGTTTCATATATTCCATAGCGTAATACCTCTTTTGCTTTCTACCAATATTATAGCACACAAACAAAGGGCGCGCAACGGTTTTTTACATTTTTTTATATCAAATTCTTACACAAATATTTAATAATCTTTCTTTGACGAGCCAACAGACAAAACTCGACGACTGTTAAAGATGACCCCTGCAACAAAACACACTGTTAAAACATATAGCCACAACAGGAAGACGATTACCGCACTCAACGCGCCGTATAAACGAGTTAAATTTCCGATTTTTAGGTAAAAGCCAAACCCAACAATGGCCACCGCCCAAGCAACCACCGTCAAAGCCGAACCCAGCACAAAGCGTTTTGCCGAAACGGTATATGGGCATACGTACAAGTTTAAAAAGAGCACCAACAAAAATGCCAACGTTATCAGCAAGGCGTATCGAACAATGAGTTCCCAGCCCCCATCAAGCAATCGGGAAAGAAAAAAGGAAACGATGGAAAAGGCAAGTACCGTCAAAATCACCAAAGAAAGCACCAAAAACAGCAACACCACCGCACCAAAACGAGTTTTTAATCCCTGACCGCGAACGGACGTTTGATAGATAATTTCCCCGCTTTTACGCATTTGGTAAAACAAGTTGGTTGCGGAATATAAACTCGTAATCAGCAAAAATACAGACGCCCCAGAAGTGGCGTTTTGCGCTTCCACGCGAACGTAATCCAGCAAGCCGCCAACTTCACTCATTCCAGGCAAAACCAAGGTGTCGGCAACGTCAAACGAGAACTTCCCCAGCAATAGCGTTGCCCAAAACAGCATCGGCACCATCGACATCAACAGGAAAAACACCAACGTTCCTGCAAGGGTTGTGCACTTCTTTTCACCCAGCAAACGCAGCGTATCCGATAAATATCCGTAAGCTTGTCTCCATTTCCCCATACCGATAAGTATGAACAAAAAAGCCTAACTATAAAAGAAGAACGGCAAATTTCTTTACCGTCCTTCCCTTTTATGATTGCGCCGTTAATCGTTCAAGCCGTATTGCCGAGCGTAATAGTCTTCGTAAAAGTTCGTAATCGCCGCATTACTGCCGCATCTGCCGAACCCGCAACAGTTCCCG
>JAZOLF010000101.1:0-10939 GCA_045652785.1 Candidatus Scatosoma sp.
CCCAAAAAGCCCCCAAAAAAGCCGACGAAAAGCCTTGAAAAACGGGCAAAAACCGCTCAAAAACGGCTAAAAACGGGTAAAAAACGCGTAAAAACCGCTCAAAAACGGCTAAAAAAATGAATAAAATGCAGCCCCATGGGGCTATTTGCTGTACTCTGTTCAGCAAATAAAAACATTTGATAGTGGGCAAAGCGTTAGCTTTGCAAAAAGGAGAAAGGGTGACGAAAGGTAAAAAAATTCTTGCGGCGGTGTTGGCGTCTTGTGTGCTGATGGCAGGTTGCAGCGGGGGAAAGGAAATGGAAGATAACGCCAAAATCCAACTCAATGCCCGTGCGGGTGGAAGATAACTACGTGGCGATGGGTTTACTGGCAAAAGGTCTGATGGAATGTTATTCCACGGGGGACGGGAAATTATCGTCGTCGATCCGAAACTACTTAAAGAAAGACGTCGGTTTGACGGACGAAGACTTTGCGGCGATCGAACGGCTAATGTTGGAATAAGCGTTCTATCGCGCGGGCGCAAAGCCGTCGGGAATATGGAAACACAGCAAAAGGGCAACCTTTGCGATGATTTATAGCAAAAAATAAATGGATATCATTAGGAGGATATTAGGATGAAAAAGAGCACGAAAGCAGTTTCTTTGATGCTTGGCGCGTTGATGGCGTTCAGCGGCTTGGCGGCTTGCAGCAAAAAAGGAGGCAAACCCCAAGTTGACGAAAAAACGATCGTCGTTAAATGCAGAAGAGCAGGGTTTGGTACGGACTGGTTGTACGAATTGAAAGGGCAATTTGAACGCGCGTATGCGTCGCAAGGCTACAAGGTACATATTATGACCCCCGACAACTCCATCAAAGACGGTACGTTGATTAACGAATTGTATTTGGGTTATGAAACGACGGGTGTTGACCTTTATATTTCCAGCGGTGCAACCCCCGATCAAGTAGGTGCGCTTGGCGACTATGGCGTCTTGGTTGAAGAAATTGATGATATCGTTTACAATATGCCTGCAATTTCCTATGATGGTACGGAAGAAGAAGTGTTGATTTCCGAAAAACTTTCCGCAGACATTCTTCCCTATATGACCGACTCTACGGGTAAAGTTTACGCTTACAACTGGGCAAGCACGTCCGGTGGGTTGGTTGTAAACACCAGAAAGTTGGCAAGATATGGTATTGAATTGCCGAAGACGACGAACGAAATGTTCGATGCGTTTGAACAAATCTTCTTGGGTAATGATTTGCAACCTGGTTCGTTGGAAAGTGGTACCTATCCCATCACCTATGTTTCGGGTACGAACGGCTATGGCTTGGTATTCTTGTACACGTTGGCGGCACAATACGAAGAAGGTTTCTACGACAAATTCTGGTCCTTCCAAACGGAAGTAGAAGGGGAAAAAGTAAACCTTTCCGATCAAGATGCGCGTGACCTTTATAACCATCCCGCCATCAAAGAAATGTTGACGATTGCGCATCAAACGTTTGACATCAACTTGGCGGCTCCCGGTAGTTTGAGCAACACCGTTGACCAAGCGCAAGCGAAGGTTATGGGCGATTATGACGACGCGGTGTTCATGTTCAACGGCGACTGGATGCTTAACGAAGTTAAGTTGAACTATCCCGGCAAGTTGCATGATATCGACTTCATCAACTTCCCCGTAGTGTCTGCACTTGGTACGAAGTTGTTTGGCGGCGACACCATCCATAACTTGACGGCTGCACAATGTGACGAATTGTTGTCCTACATCATCGGTTTGGTGGATGAAAACAAGTCGATTGAAGAAATTGTAGCGGATGTTCAACAAAACAAACATATCACAATTACCGAAGCGGATGCGGCGGACGTTGCACGCGCTCGTGGTGTTACCTACTCCCGTGGGGTAGAACACGTTGCATACGTGACCAAAGGCACGACGAAGAAAGACATCGTATCTCTCTTCTTGAGAATGATGAGTAGTGATGATTTCGGTAAAACCTTCCTTAGAACGGCAAACGGTTCGAGCCCTTACTATGCATCCGAAAACACCGAATCTGAATACAAGTTCGTTCGCAACGCATCGAAGATCCCTGCAAACCGTTACTTCTCGCTTGTATCCAACTACGGCGGCCCTCGCGGTTATAGAAAACAACTTGCTTTGACGTCTTTCTTCACGACGGTAGGCCATATTCCTGAAACCATCACCAGTAAGAGCAAGGCAACCATCTATACGGAAGAAGGTGCCAAATTGCCGGGTGTGACAACCGCTGTGTATAGAGACGCTGCACAGGAAATGATCAATGGCGAAATTAGCAACTTGGAAAAGAACTGGGAAAGTTATAAAGAAACGGCTGGTTTGAAATAATCATGAAAATTTTGGCTTCTATCAAAAAAATTATCGCTGGCGGGGGGGACGCAATCAAGGGATGTTTTGTGAAATCCCGTGATAACCTGCGGAAGAATTATTCGCAACTGGAAAGAAGAAACTTTCCTTTCGTATATCTTCTCGTGTTGTTCCCCGTTGCACAGTTCTTGGTGTTTTGGTTCTACGTAAACGCTTCGTCGATCGCACTCGCGTTCCAAGACGGTATGGGTGAGTTTACGTGGGCGAACTTCAAGATGGTGTATCAAGGGTTCACCGATAAGGATATGTTGGGTGTAAACTTGGGTGATTCGCTCAAACGTTCCTTCATCCTTTGGATTGTCGGCGAAGGGTTGATTTTCCCCATCTCTTTGATTACCACCTACGTATTGACCAAAAAAATTGCAGGGCATTACGTTTTCCGTGTAATTTACTACATTCCCGGTTTGATGGGTTCGATTATTTGGACGTTGCTCATTAAGGAAATGGTATCCTACTCTGGCCCTATTACCAAATTGTTGCTTGAAATGGGGGCGGAATTGCCGATAGGCGCAAAGAAAAACGGGCTACTCCGACATGACGACACCGCCTTTATTACCTTGCTAACCGTACGTTCGATTATGGGGATCGTTGGTAATAATGCTGTATTGACGGGCGCGTACACGCGTGTACCCGACGAATTGTTTGAATCAGCAGAACTCGACGGGGCAGGGTTCTTTACCCAAATGTTCCGCATTGCAATTCCTTGTATTTGGTCAACGATTTGTACCTTGCTTACGTTTGCATTGTGTAGTGTCTTCACCTGTGACTACAACGTGTGGTTGTTTACAGACGGTTCAGGCGCATACGAAACATCTACCATCGGGTTCCAGTTGTTCAACCTTACATACCGACTTTCCACAGGTACGGGCTCGACGGGGTACGGCTATCCCGCGGCGCTTGGTTTCACCTTGACGGTGTTCACCCTTCCCGTTGTTTTGATCGGTAAGCGTTTGCTTGAAAAAGCATCCGAAAACGTGGAGGTGTAAGATGACAAAGTTGAAATTTAAGCACGTTACACTGATTGAAAAAATCATCTACGTTTTCTTCTTTATTTTCTTTGCAGTTTTTGCCGTGTTGTATATTTACCCGATGTGTTGGGCGATGATCAACTCGTTGAAGACGATGGAAGAATATGCAACGAATAGTTTGACTTTGCCGACAACGTGGCTTTGGAATCACTATCTCGAAGTGTTTACCGAATTCTTTGCAATCGGTTTGTCTGGTACGCGTTTCGAATACTTTGATATGTTGTTCAACTCCTTGTGGATCTTGGTTGTCAACGTATTCGTAAACGTAGCGTCCAGCACCTTGCTTGCCTACGCGTTGGCTCGTTTCCGTTTCCCTGGTAGCAAGTTCTTGTATGCGTTGGTTATCTTCGCAAACACCATTCCTATCATCGGTGCGGGACCTGCGGCGTATAAGTTGGCGGTGCAACTCAATTTCGTTAACAATCCTACGTCGATTTGGTTGATGTGGGCAGGCGGTTTTGACTTTGCATTCATCGTCCTTTACGGCTATTTCAAGGGGGTTAGCAGTTCCTATTCCGAATCCGCAATGATCGACGGGGCAAGCAACTTCACCATCCTGTTGAAGGTTATCCTTCCCCAAGTTACCCCTTGTATTGCGGCAATCGCCATTACGCAGGCGACGGGCGTATGGAATAACTATTCCATCTCCATGATCTATATGCGTGATTATCCTAACTTGGCTTACGGTATGTACTTGTTCAAGGACAATGCCTTCTTGGTTAAGGACTCGATGCCCATTTACTTTGCATCGGCGGTTATTTCGTCCTTGCCCGTAATCATTTTGTACACCTGTTCTCAAAACCTTATTTTGAACAACATGACCACGGGGGGCTTGAAGGGCTAATGTGCATTTACAAGCAGTATTTTCAAGAAAATTCGGGTAGAGAGTTTCCGATCTACGGATACTCTCCGCCCCCGCAAGGCGAATGGTGGATTGACGATCAAACCTTTACGACGGAAGATTTCCGCACCGTAGAAAAATACCGCGAATACCGCGAATGCGGGTTCAACGTTTTGTTTCTGCAAGGTACAGCGTCCTATAAGGGTGAAGGCTGGGAAAACAGCGTTGCGAAAAAGGCGTTTGAAAGGGCGCTTGAAGCAGGCTTGGATAAGATGATTTTGGTTGATCAAAGAATCTTTGATTTGTCTTTGATTGAAGGCGGAATCATTGGCGAAGGTAAGCGCTTTGCCAGCGAAACCGAACTGGATGATTTCATCCGCACTTGCATCCAGGATTATCGCCATCAAAAGGGCTTTTACGGGTTGCAACTGCGCGACGAACCCTTCTTTCCTTATTTGAAGACGGTGGGGGAACTCTATCGTTCGATTGCAAGAGTGGATAACTCGATTTTCGTGCATTGTAATTTGAATCCTATCCACGCGGCTTGGCTGACCTATCGCATTTGTCCGTCGGGTAAAAATCCGATTGACGCCTACGAAAAGTACCTTTCGGCTTTCTTGGAAGAAACGGGCGCAAACCACGTGATGATGGATATTTATCCCTTCTATCGGAACTTTGAAAAATTGCCCGTCGGCAGATATTATTTTGCGGGGCTGGAATGTGTGGCGCGCGTTTGCAAACGCTACGGCGTGGAAATGCATATCGTAATGCAAGCGTTTGGGATGCTCTCCCGTGGGAAGCGGCATCATTACTTGCCTAAGGAATGCCAAATGCAATATCAAAAGAACGTCTTGATGGCGTTCGGTGTGAAACAGTATTCCTACTTTACCTACTGGACCAAGCAAATGAACCGTACGGATGGTGAATTCTTCCCCGATGGCGAAGCCATGATGACCCGTGATGGCCAAAAAACCAGAACTTGGTACCATGTGCAAAAGGTGAATAAGGAAGTGACGGCGCTTGCACCTTTGCTCTGGGATTTCGATTTCCTGGAAAACGCATTCTTCTACAAGACGCCGTTCCACACGAAGACGGAGTATTTAGATCACGTGCGCGGCGGCGAACTTTCGCAAATTATCGACGTGCAAACGGATCGGGAAGTGGTACTCGTCACCGAAAAGTACGACAGAAAAAAGGCGCAATATATGCACCACGTTGTCAATACTGCGGATGCGAAACGGTACACTTGGAAATACGGAAAAGAAAAACAAAAAACGCAACTCACGTATGATCAAAAATACAACGTTGCAGATATTTACCAAAATAAAAAATGGAAGACGGTGCCTATCGTCGATGGACGTTTGAATGTTGATTTGTCCCCCGGTGAAGGCATAATCGTTTTACCTTATAAAAAATAATAAGGAGTCGCGACAATGAAAAAATTTTGGATAGCGATTTTCGCTTGTATGACCTTTCTTTGTCTCTTCTTTGCATCGGCGTGCGCAGAAAAAGGCCCCGTGTTTAATGAAGGGTATTTGGAAGAAGTCCTGCTTGGCGAACCCATTATGCTGGACGAATTCGTTGATCCTAATTCCCAAGAAGATTACACGTTAATCTTGACCTGCGATGAAACGGGGCAAGAACGTGACCTGAAAATGTTGGGTCAATGGACAACCGATAGACCGGGTACGTACACGTTGACGTATAACGTTCTTTCGGGCGAAAACAAGGGGACGATCTCTACGTCCATCTTGGTTTCCGTTCCCCGCGTAAAATGGGAATATTCCATCCCTACGCTTGTATATCGTGGTGGGGATACGATGAACTTCAACGTGCTCAAAAGAAACTTGAACCTTGTTGTAAAATCCTATTACGGCTACGAATTCTTCGTGAAATCTGTATTGGTTAACGGCAAGAAGACGGAAATTCCGGAAGGCGCAAAAGAATACACCTTCGAAGAAGCAGGTGAATGTATCCTTACTTTCGGTATTAAGACGGAAGACGGGCAAGTGTTGACGGCAGATCAAAAAATCACCGTTCGTCCCGAACAAGTTTTGGCGCCCGGCGCTGCGGAATGGATGGAAGAAAACAACGTCACTTCGCACGATTATACATACATCTCTCCCGATGGCCACATCGCTTTGGATGCTGGGTTCTACACCAACACCTATAAAAACGATAACGTACCTTACCTTGCATTCAACGGCGAAAACGGTGAAGGCTATGGTAAGAATACCTTTATGATGGTTGACTTCACGGGTAAAAACTTGCCGCAGGTTGCATTCTTCTGCGATCCTTCGTCCAGTTTCACCGACGGTAAGAAGGGCGTATTGTTGTCCAACGGTACCAGCCGCAACGACGGGAGATTTATCTCTGATTTGGACGCAAGCCGTTTGACCATCTTTGGGCCCTGGAAAGCAAACTTTATTGAATTTGATAACCGTGCCAGAATGCTCTCCGATGGTTCGGTTGCATCTCCTAACCCTTTGGGTTATAGAGCGCTTAGAGAAGATTGCTCGTATAGATATATCGTGGGTATTACCGAAGCAACGACGTCGAAGATTACCGTTCGTATTTTGTTGATCAACTTGACGACTTTCGAAACGGCTTACGACAAATCTATCTCGATGACTTCGTCTTCGGGGAATGGTGCATTCTCGTCCTTGAACTGGGATTCCAGTTTCTTCAAGGGCAGCATCGTGCTCTACGGTAGATATGGTATTCCCCTTGAATTTGACAAGGTTTACGAACCGATTACGGGTATCACCGATATCTATGATTTGGACCAAGCCGCGGAATTTAAAGATAGTTACAAGACGCAATATGATTTGAACAGTACCGCATACGTAAGCGACTACATCACCATTCCTGTAACCGATTACGATTTCACGGTAATCGATCCTGAAGGCGAAACGGTTGCAATCGCGGAAGACGGTTCCTTCCAGTACACTAAGAGCGGTAAGTACTTGCTCGTATTCGATCCCAGACAAGAAGGTATGCGTGCTAACGCAATTACCGTGCGTGTAATGTATGATTTGAGAAACCCGATGGCAGCGGATTTCTTGGAAAGCGAAGGTGTTTTGATTTCCGCTACCGATACGGGTATCAAAACGAACTATGACACGAAGTACATCAACGAAGGTACGCAAAGCATCGCTTGCTACCCGATGAACGGTGCTAAGGATGGTACGCTCCACATTTACGTTTCGAAGACGTTTATGGAATTCATTTTCCTGTCGAGAGAAGTAGATGGTATCACATTCGACGTATATTCCCCCGATATGGCTGCCGATTACAAGTTGGGCGGCAACGGGGTCGTACAAGACTTGACGGGCAGAATCGAAGCGGAAACCTGGACGACGTTTACGATTACGCGTGAATTGTGTTTGAGAAACTTCGACGTTTACAAGTCAGCAGGATATTCGATTGATATCGAATTCAAAGGCGAAAAGAGTTTCATTAAGCAAAAGAACTTCTTGTACGTAGATAACGTGAAGTTGATCACGCACGATACAGCGCCTACGGTAGATGCAAGCGTAGAAACGTTCATGACACAAAACAACATGACGGCTTACGGTTATGAATCCATTACCACAGATTTGAGTGTATCCTTCTATGAAGGTTTCTATCAAGGCGAATGGTACACCATCCATAACGATAACGTACCTTACATCGCCTACAACGGCGCTTACGGAGCAGGCTCTTACATCGTGGTAGATTTCACGGGTAAGAACATTCCCCAGTTTGCGTTCTTGGTAGATAAAGTGACGTCTTCGTTGACGGACGGCGCAAAGGGCTTGTACGTACATACGGGTATGATTAAGAAGACGGGCGCGTATGTTTCCGAGACGGATAATGGTCGTGTGACCTTCTTCGGCCCGAACAAGATGGAACACGGCAGACCTGACGCGGACGGTCGTGTTGGCTTGCAATACGGTGCGAAAGCATGGGGCCCCGACAACACGACGAAAGATTCGGCTGGCGTTGCATCGCCTTTGTCTCTCCGTGGTTTGCAGGACGGCGTTCATTACAGATACGTTGCTGGTATCAAGGCAATCGGTTCTGGCTATGTGACCTTGGAATTGTTGCTTATCAACCTTGACACGAACCAAGAAGTGATTCGATACAATACGGCGAACAAGATTGCAGTATCTATGGGTACTGCAGGTCACATCGTAATGTATGGTAGATACAACACGGGTATCACGCTTGATAAGATTTATGCGGCATACACGAACGTATCGGATATCAACGCAATTGATAAGGTTGCGGAAGTATTAGCGTAAGGAGGAGAAATACGATGAAAAAGAAAATTTTAGCGATCGCATTATCCGCGCTTTCTATCCTTTCCGTGACGCTTGGCGCTTGCGGATACAAGAGCAAAGCCCCCGATTATTCCGATTCGAAGTTGCAATTTGACTTCTACGGCTATTCTTCGTTGATTGACCATTGGAATATCGACGGTACCTATTTTTATCCGGATGAAGACTATCTGTCGGTGGACCGCATTAAGGAATACAAGGACGCGGGGATGACCATTTACTTCCCGCAGTCCGCTGCGGCGTTTAACGGTACCGTACCCTTCGAAGAAAGCAAAACCAAAGTGGCGATGGACTACGCGCTGGAAGCAGGGATTGATAAGGTAATCTTGATGGATCCCCGTATCCAAACTTTGTCGAAGCCTTCGCAAGAAAACGCGGTTGGCTTGATCGGGGAAGGTAAGCAATTTGCGACCGAAGAAGAGTTGGACGCAACGATTGCAAGTTATCTTGCTCCTTATAAGGATCACGAAGCGTTCTACGGCGTAATGCTTGGGGACGAACCTTTCTACTACCACACCGAAAACTACGGTCAGGTATATCGTTCGATCAAGCGCGTCCTTCCTGATTGCTACATTCAATACAATTTGAACCCCATCACCGCAGGTACGGGTACGAATGCGGACGGTCAAAAGAATATCAACGTTCGTTTCCCTGCCCTGGAAGAAGGGGACGAAGGCTACGGCGCTGCGGAAGATTCCCAAGAAGAATTGATTGCGCGTTATAGAAAGTACCTTCGCGGCTTTATGGATGCAACGGGCGCTTCGTATATTCAATACGACCAGTATCCGTTCAGAAGTGCGGAAAGAGCGGATGAATATTACATTCTCGGCTTGCAAGTGGTTGCGGAACTTGCGAAAGAATACGATGCGGACTTCTATTTCGTAACCCAAACCTACGGTCAAAAAGAAGGCAGTTACAACAACCCCAGAATGCTTTCCGAAGCGGATCTGTACTGGCTCAACAATATGTTGGTAGGTTTTGGTATCAAGCAAATTTCCTACTTCACGTACTTCACCAAAGCGGACAATACTTCGGAACACTTCATCGACGGTAACTCCTTCATCACTTGGAATGGTGAAAAGACGGATATCTACCATTGGATGAAGAAAATCATGGCGGAAGAACAAAAACTTGCTCCCACCGTATTGAACTTTGAATACGTGACCAGCAAAGTGTATACAAAGAACCCCATGACCTTCGCGGCAAGTTATGCGGCAAGAACGCTTGCTACGGCAGACTTCAAGGCTTTGAAGAGCGTTGAGATCAACAAGGAAGTAGGGCTTGTGACCGAATTGTACGACGCAAGTAAGGGCAACTATATGTACATGGTACAAAACATTGTCGATCCTGTTCATAAGGGAAGCAAGGCATTCCAAACGACGGTACTCACCTTTGACAAACAATACAAATATGCGGTTAAGTTCGTGAAGGGCGAAAGAGAAGTTGTAAAACTTGACAAGGGCAACACGTTGACCTTGAAACATAAACCTGGCGACGCTACTTATGTAATTCCTTACTAATTTGATGAAACTTGTTCAGTTTGGCTGGCATCTTGGTTATGCAAAGGTGCCGCCAAGCGGAATGGTTGCAAAGAACTCGATTAAAAAAATTAAAAAAAATCTTCAAGGGAGAAAAAACATGAAGAAAAATTTTAAATTACTCTTGGCGGCTTTAACGGCTCTTGGTTTGGTCGGCGCAGCAGCGGCTTGCTCGAACACATCTGACAGTTCCAGCACCCCCGCAGCATCTACGCCTGCTCCTGCAGCGCAGTACACGGTTACCTTCGTGGCGGATGGCGTGACGGTTGGTACGGTTACCTACACCGAAGGCGCGGAAAGCATCACCGAACCCGAAGTTCCCGCAAAGGAACACTACACGGGCGCTTGGGAATCTTACACGCTTGACGGTGACGTGACGGTAAACGCGGTTTACACGTTGAAGGAATACACGGTTACTTTCGTAGCGGATGGCGTAACGGTTGCAACCGAAGGCTACACCATCGAAAACACGACGATTACCGCTCCCGAAGTTCCTGCAAAGGAAGGCTATACGGGCGCTTGGGAAGTGTATGAACTCACCAGCGGCGACGTGACGGTAAACGCTGTTTACACCGCGATCGAATATACGCTTACGTTCACCGATTCCAGAACGGGTATGATCTTGGCGGCTCCCATCACCTTCACGGTGGAAACCATCGATCAAATCGTATTCCCCGAAGTTCCTTCCGAAAACGTTCCCGAAGGTTACGAAGTTAAGTGGAACAAGGCGATTGGTGACCTTACTGCAAGTGATTGCGGCGATAACCCTCTTGTTAGCGCGATTAAATATTTGGTGACCTTTATAGATCCTAAAACAGGTATGCATTTGGCG
>JAZOLF010000102.1:0-6745 GCA_045652785.1 Candidatus Scatosoma sp.
TTCGTGATGCTTTGTTCGATAACCGTTTCGGTCAGCGTGCTTTCCAGCGTCGTTGCATAGAATTCGGTTGCGAACTTTTCACGCACGGCATCCCAAATCGTTTCCGCGGTGAGTTGCACTTCGTTTTCGAAGATTGCATAGAGCGAATCTTTGCCGTACACTTCGGAAACACCGTTGATCGCTTCGAAAATTTCACGCATTCTTGCAAGTTCTTCTTGCACTTTTGGATCGCTGCTGGCTTCCTTTTCCAAGGATTCTTTATATTTAATTCTCAACTGCGCTTTCTTGTCGTCAATTTCGTCCGCCGTCGCCTTGCCCTTCAATGCGCGGTCAATGTTCTCATCAATGTATTCGACGTCCGCAAGGTCGATAATCGCTTCGAAAGTGCCATGTAAGTCAATGAACACTTCGCTCATTGCAAAGTTGAAATAGAGAGAAGGTTCTTCACACCCAGCCGTCCAGTTCCAACCATACGGAAGTTTCAATTTTTCATTCGCCTTGATTTCTATGTCGTCCGAGCCAGCCCAGCCCCAACCGTAGGTATCTTGCAATCTATCGCTAATATGTTCCTTACCGATGAACGCATCGGTGAGATATTTCATACAATACTTCACACGGGCAATCGCTTCTTGCTTGCGCGTTTCGGAAAGTTTGTATTTGCCGTGAATGTACAAGCGGAACATGGAAAGCATCGCGGAGATAAACCACGTCATCGAGTCTTCATACGCGTATTTCCCCGATGTCCACATAGAGTTGTTGGGCAAATAAGGAGAGCAGTCAAATTGATACTTGTCCGTACCAGGAATGAGCGGTGTTCTCTTAAACAAGTCATCCAAAAGCGCGCTGATTTTTGATGACGGGGGCATCTTCACAAGGAAAGGCTCTTCGCCTTCTTTCCCGCTTGCCTTCCAATTCTCTTCTTCTTCCTTTGCACTTTCATCCAATCTGAAATTTTCAAGCAACATGGCAAGTACTTGGAACCCTTGCGTTTGGGAGAGAATACCAACATCCAACATATCGTCCGAGAAGAAGAATTTGTTATCGTGATATACGTAGGTCACTTTCTTCTTTTCGTCGTATTCCATCGCCTTGCGTTTTTTGGGGTTGCACGTCGGGTCATCCAACTCCGGCGCTCTACCTTCGACGATGTCCACCAACTTCTTACGGTTGTAGTTGATAAAGTCTTCGTAGATTACCTTACCAAGTTCTTTTTGATCATAATAACGATACAGCCATTTGCCGGGCTTGTCGATCGTGATTTCCTGCAAAGCAGGGCTAAGTTCTTGAAGTTGTTCCAACTTTTGTTCGGGATGCTTTTTCAACATGGATGCCATATTCTTTATTTCTCCTTACTAATTTTCTCTAATTCCACGGACGATACTTCGATCACGGGGCGCAGGCCTTTCACCAACGATTTCAAGAACCCGTGTCCATATCGAGTGCCATTCTTGTAAACCCGTTGCCAACGATTTTCCACCAAGCCGGGCTCATCAATCCACCAGCTAATCGGTTCGTCGCCAAAATCAAATACTTCTTTTTCTTCGGTATATTCTTCGTCGCTGGCGTTGAGCAACCGAACGGCTTTCACCGCCGCTTTTTCCTGCCCATCGAAGGCAGCCGCGGTAAACGCTTTCAAACCGTCTTCCACATCCAGCGCCGTGCAAGTTTCCACCTGTTCGCTGCACAGCATCACCGTCTTGCCGTCCTTGACGTAGAGCACCCGCCAAAACAGCCCGCGTTCCTTGTAAGCCTTGCCGCCTTGGTAGATCGCGCCGTTCGCTCTTCCATCGGGTTCAGATGCTGCCACCGAAGACACCAAATCCCCTTTATAGCAACCAAACCGCACTTCCCCATCATCTTTGGATGCAAGCCCTGTCTTTTGCAAGGTTTTTACCATCACCAACTTGTTGTCGGCCACCCCAAGCTCTACCGCCTTGCCGTAGATGGTTTCTACGCAACTTTCGCTTTCCGTCCGCAAGTGATACAAAACCGATTCATTGCTTGCGCCAAACATTTGGTTTTGCCGCACATATTGTTGCATATAATCGAGCGGGATTTGTTTCGCCTGCGCGCACGATATGGCATCGGTGAAGATATCATTCATCGTTTTTCCACCGATATTGATGAAAAAATGCTTGAAGGCAGGGTCTTGTTTTTTGCGTTCTTCCGCCCATTCTTCTTCCTGCCAAATGGCTTTGCTTGCCCGTGCCGCGCCCGAGTTATAGAAGATGACCCCACGGCAATTCGGGTGCAGAATGGCGGTTTTTACTTTCTCGCGCCAGTCATCGCCGAGCGACATATTTTCGTCGTTTTCGTTGCGGTGATCAATCCACAAACGCACTCCACGATTGATGAGTGCGTCCACGTCTTCCCGCACAACGTCCGTGTCCGCGTGTGAATAACTCACAAAGAAAAAGTTCCCCGCAAAGATCTCTTCTTCATTCAGTACAATTTCAAAAGTTCCCATAAGCTTGCGTATTCCTTGGTTTGGATAATAATACTTAGCACCATTATACAATACTTTAATAAGTATTGTCAATAGGGTTATGAAAAAAAGAACCCACCTTTCCGCAAAATCCGCCACGCTTTTTGCTTTTTCGCGCAAGATTGTACCGAAAAACACTTGCCAAAGCGCAAAAAAACGGCTACAATAGTAATACGCGTATCCGTAGCTCAGCTGGATAGAGCACAAGCCTCCGACGCTTGGTGCCGTTGGTTCGAATCCAATCGGGTACACCAAAGAAACCGCTCCTTTCTGGGGCGGTTTTTTTGGTAGATCACAGCGCGGCATCGATTGGATTCGAGGGTGGGGCCGTTTTGTGGCAACAAAACGCTTTGCCTTACGGATATGACATACCGATGATTAAACGGCAAAGGACGACGTTGATAACGTCGGAGCGGGGCGCGCCGCCAAAGGCGCGAACCCAATCGGGTACACCAAAGAAACCGCTCCTTTCTTGGGGCGGTTTTTCGTTTTATTTTTGCTGGACATATTGCCCGCGCAAACAATTTTTTTTACGCCTATTGACGAAAAAGAAAAAATGGGCTATAATAAGCGCGTATTCCACAAACAAAGGAGTGATCTTATGCGTAAGAAACCTACTATCGCTTTTATGTATGATTTTGATAAAACTCTGTGTGACCAAGATATGCAGGAATATTCTTTCATCCCCAACTTAGGGATGTCCCCTGCGGAATTTTGGGGCGAAACGGAAAACTTCCGTAAGAAAAATTACATGGAAGGCATCTTGGGGTATATGTACTACATGATGCTCAAATGCAAGGAAAAAGGCATCCCTTTCACGCAAGAATATTTGCGTTCCATGGGCAAAAACGTCCGCTTTTATAGGGGGGTACAAAACTGGTTCAAGCGCATCAACCAGTACGGCGAATCCATCGGCGTAAAGATCGAACACTACGTAATTTCCAGCGGTTTGAAAGACATCATCGAAGGCTCGGCAATCAAAGACGAGTTCAAAAAAATCTTCGCTTGTCAATACTACTTTGACGAAAGCGGCGAAGCCGCATGGCCGAAAATCGCCATCAACTACACCCAAAAAACGCAATATATCTTCCGCATTTCCAAAGGCATCTACGACGAAACGGACAACAAAAAAGTCAACGAAAAGATGAGCGAACGGGTGGTTGATTATCAAAATATGCTCTACTTCGGGGACGGGATTACCGACATCCCTTGTATGACTTTCGTGAAAAAGCAAGGGGGCGTGTCTATCGCACTCTACCAAAAGGGCAAAAAGAACGCCGTCACCAACCTGCTGCTGGATAACCGCGTCAACTATATTTGCACCGCCGACTATCAGGAAGGAAGTGATTTGGATTCGCTTGTAAAATGTATTTTGCAAGAAATGAAACTTTCGCACACCTTACAATTAAAGCAAAAGCAGCAGCGTACGAAAGAAAGCAAAAACGTAACGAGAAATTAAAACAAAGCAAAAAAAGAGTTGCCTGATCCGCAACTCTTTTTTTCTACGTCGCCGTTTTCGCTTTTCTTTTTTTGTTTCATGTGCTATACTAAATGAGAAAATACGACAAAGGGGGAAACCAACATGGCAAAGACCGTTGTAATCGGGATGAGCGGCGGCGTGGATAGTTCGGTTGCCGCGTTGCTTTTGAAACAGCAAGGGTATAACGTAATCGGGCTGTTTATGCAAAACTGGGAAGAAACGGACGAAAACGGCTGTTGCACCGCCGAAGACGACTTTACAGACGTGCGCAGAGTGGCTGGCTTGCTCGACATCCCCTACTACACCGTTAACTTCGCAAAGGAATATATGGATCGCGTGTTCACCTACTTCTTGGAAGAGTACAAGGCGGGCAGGACCCCCAACCCCGACGTCCTTTGCAACCGCGAAATCAAGTTCGGCCCCTTCTTACAAGAAGCCAAGCGCTTGGGCGCGGACTATATCGCGACGGGGCATTATTGCGGCATCTCGCACGAAAACGGCGTGCACTACCTTAAAAAAGCCAAAGACCAAAACAAGGATCAGACCTACTTTTTGAACCAACTTTCCCAAAGCCAACTGGCGGACGTTCTCTTCCCGTTGCAAGATTTGGAAAAGCCCACCATCCGCAAAATTGCGGAAGAATATGGGCTTGCAACCGCTAAGAAAAAGGACTCTACGGGCATCTGTTTTATCGGCGAAAGGAACTTCCGAAAGTTCTTAACCACGTACCTGCCTGCCACTAAGGGCAAAATTTTAGACTTGAACGGCAAGGAAGTTGGCGAGCATATCGGGCTTATGTACTACACGCTCGGGCAGCGGCGCGGTCTGGACATCGGCGGGGTGAAAGGCATGGGCGACGGTAGATGGTTCGTCGTTCGAAAAGACCTTGCCAACAACGTTTTGTACGTATCGCACGGGGACGAAAGCCCGCTCTATTCAAAGAGTTGCGAAGTGAGCGGCTTCAACTGGATTCCCACCGCAAAGACGGGCACGTTTGAATGCAACGCAAAGTTCCGCTACCGCCAAGACGAACAAAAAGTGCAGGTGACGGTGCTGGATGAAAAGCGCATCCATATTGAATTTGCAGAAAAGCAACGCGCAGTCACCGAAGGGCAATACGCAGTTTTGTATGACGAAGAAAATTGCTTGGGCGGCGGCGTCATCGAAAGTGCAGAATACTAATTGAATACAAAAGAAAAGGACGGTTAAACCGTCCTTTTTTTTGCGCAATTTTAATAGCATACACGCTTAATCAAAGCAACCACGCCAACAATCGCCAACACAGCAATAGCACTTATAGCGGTAATTTTCCACGCCTGTTCATTCGAACTTCCGTCCGTTTCAGCGGGCGCAGGCAAAATTTCCACAGGCACTTCTATTACTTCTTCGCTTTCGACGCTCGTCTCTTCCTGCACAGGCAACGGCTCTACCAGCGTCCCGTCCGCCTGAATTCGATAGCCCAAACGCACACGCTCGTTAATGGTAGGCACGTCCATCCCCGTCACCGCATTACAGCGCATCACGTCGTTTGTTCCCACGTAAATCACCTTTTCCGTCACCAAATCGGTATAGACGTTTTTCACGGTAATGGTATATTTGCCTTCGTCCTTAAAAACGCTGCCGTCGGCAACCACCCCATTAAAGCGCACGTCTTCCACGATCTCCGTTCCGCTTTGGTTTAAGTTCTCCTTTTTAACGGAGAGTTGCAGGTATCGGGATTTTGCCAAAGACACACGGAAGCCCTTTTCGGTGTAAGCAGTATTCGTCAATTCCATCCCCGTTTCCGTTTCATAAGGGTACACCATTGCGTTCCCGTTTCGCACGGAAAAATAGGATTCCATACGGTAGTTAAACCAACTGCCATTCGGGTCCATCCAGTCGGTTGCCCAGTTCCAAAAATCGTCTTTATAGATTTCATAGCAAAGGACTACACGGTAATCTCCTTCTTCAAAAAGTTGAATTTGCGTGTTCGAGCCCTTTCGTTTGCTTTCCAAAAAGTCTTTATAGACCGTTTTGGTTTCCTTGCCCTGCCAGTCAGTATGTACAACGATTAAAACACCCCGTCCAAGATCACCCGCCACGTACGGATCATCCACCCAACAATCTTGGATGATCTCATGATCGTCGGAAATCACGTACTCATCGTTACCGTTCAGGGCATCGATATCTTGATCGAGTTTAAACCCAAAGGAAACGGTATCCCCCGCGTTTTTCAGGTACACAGGCATCTCTTGGCCGTAAGCATTCAGCGTGCTTTGGTTTCTGCCTGAATACCCCTGCACGTAAAACGAGCCCAGTTCCCATCCCTTGTGCGGATCATCGTCAGGGATTAGCCCCATCACAATCCCAGGTATCGTAAGCAGCGTCCAGGGATTCCAAGCGCTGAACGTGTTCGGCAGGTAGCCATTGTCTTTCCCACAAGGAACGACCGTACCGAAGTAGTTAATCTGGCTGGAAGACGCCGCCGCAGACGCCTTTTCCGTCTTTGCCGAAAGCAAAGGAGTCACCGCTGCCAACGCAACCAACGCCGACAGCATCAGAGCGGCCGCTTTTTGCCAAAAAGTTTTGGTTTTGCTACAAGTTTCTTTCATCATATTCTCTCCTTTTCACATAAATATATCAACGTTCATTGATTATCAAATGTTATTCCCCGCACCGTAGGGGCGATTCACGAATCGCCCGACACCGCATTGCGCCGCTTCACGGGTTTTACCGTTAGAAAATGCAAGTAAGACAAGGAGCGGGAGCATTTCCGCAGGGAGCGTACATAGACGTACGTG
>JAZOLF010000103.1:0-29613 GCA_045652785.1 Candidatus Scatosoma sp.
AAGCCCTTGTGGGTGTCCCGAACGCTGCGCGCTACCAGCTGCGCTACGTCTCGATTTTTTAAGTTTTTATCTATTTTCGTAAGTGGTCAAACATGTGGTCAAACCACTTATTTCGAACTTTTTTTATGAAACGATACCGCCCGAATTGTCAGGTGTTTCAAGGCATTCAGCCGTTCGCAAAATCAACAAGGGGAAATCCATTGACGATGTCCCGAACGCTGCGCGCTACCAGCTGCGCTACGCCTCGATTTGGCGATTTCCGCAATCAAATCCCACACGGAAAACGCATACATTATAACAAATGCTTTCTAAAAAGTCAATTCTTTTTATTGTCTTGTTCGAACTTTCTTTCGAATATTTCCCAAGCACACCCTTAAACGCCGATTGCCGTCAACACGCTCCCCGTTGTTTGGCCGCCATATTGCCACGCCAAGCATTCCAAAGCGAAAGGCAACTCCGCGCACCCATCCAAGGTTATCAACTTTTGGTTGGTGTAGAGCCGCTCCGAATCTTCCATCAAAGCCGTCCGAACGGACGGTTTTTTCACGTTTTCAGCGTTTTTGAGCACTTCTTCCAGCGAGCCATATTCTTGAATTAATGCAGCAGCCGTTTTCGGCCCAACACCCCTTGCGCCTAAGATATTATCCGCCTTATCCCCCGTGAGCGACTTATAGTCGGCATATTGCGACGGCAAAACACCGTATTTGGCGGTAAAAGCGGTAGCATCCCACACCTGTGAATTCTCGCCATGGTAGCGAAATACCGACACCATGTCCGTGATGAGTTGAAAAAAATCGCTATCAAACGACGAAATCACGACCTGCATTTTTCGCCCGTAAGTACGGGCATACGCAGCCACCCAGTCATCCGTTTCGCAAACGGAAGTTTCAGCAAAACAAATCCCCAACTCTTTCAACGCGGTAAAAATATCCGGCAACTGGCAAAAGGGGGTTTCGTCTTCGGGCATTTGCGAATAATCTGGACGGTTTGCTTTATAATCTGCATTCAAATCACACCGCGCATTATGGCACGCCCCGTCAAACAAGACAACGACGTGCGTTGGGTGCAATTTTTTTACCATTTTAAGCAGCGCGCCGATAAATCCGATGGTACCATGTATGGGTTTACCATGTTTTCCGACGATACGTGCAGGCATCCCATAAAACATTTGAAACAGCAAATTACTGCCGTCCACCACCAGCAACTTATCCATTTTTGATAGCCTTTTTCCAGCAAGCGTGGCACATCGCCACATACGAATCATTCCCGCCCAGCAGAATTTGTCCGCCTTCGGTGACAACCTTGCCATTCCCATCGATACGAGCATTCACGATTGCCTTTTTTCCGCACGAACAAATCGTCTTTATTTCGGTAATAGAATCTGCCACTTCGAACAGACGGCGGCTACCAGGGAACATATGCGTCAGGAAGTCCGTCCGCAGACCGTAGCAAAGTACGGGAATATGTAACTCATCCACGATTTGGCGCAGTTCGTCAATTTGCGCAGGCGTAAAGAACTGACATTCGTCGGTAATAATCACGTCGCAATCGCGATGTTTTTGGTACTCAGCAAAAATATTTTTTTCGGGAGTAATTATTTCCGCCGCCGCGGCGAGTCCGATACGGGAACGAACCACGTCCGCGCCATCGCGCACGTCCACCGAAGGTTTGATGAGCCACACTTTCATCCCGCGCTCTTCGTAATTGAACTTCGTAATCAACGCATTTGCCGTCTTGGAAGAGCCCATCGCCCCATACTTAAAATACAATTTTGCCACAATTTTGCTCCTCTATCAATGTTTTCATTTGTAAATACTTTCCCACCGCGAGTGCAAAAGCCCCCGCACCTGCAATTAAGCGAATTGCCCTGCGTAGAGTTCCGCATATGCACCGCCGCGCCCAAGCAACTCTTGATGCGTGCCCTGTTCGACGACGTGTCCTTTTTCCATCACCAAAATCAAATCCGCGCTTTCCACCGTGGACAATCTGTGCGCGACGATAAAACTCGTTCTGCCGTCCATGAGTTTGGTAAATGCGTCCGCAATTTTGAGTTCGGTGCAGGTATCAATGGACGAAGTTGCTTCATCCAAAATGAGCATCGGGGGCTTGGTTAACATAATCCGTGCGATACACAGCAGTTGCTTTTGCCCTTCGGACAAATTACCGCCGTCTTCGGACAAAACGGTATCGTAGCCCTTTTCCATACGGCGGATAAAACCGTGTGCGTGCGCCGCTTTTGCGGCAACAATCATCTCTTCATCGGTTGCATTTTCGTTGCCAAATTTGATATTTTCGCGGACAGTACCGCTTTTGAGCCAAGTTTCCTGCAAGACCATCCCAAAGGACGAACGAAGGCTCTCTCTCGTCACGGATCGCACGTCTTGACCGTCGATTTCCACGCCGCCGCCTTTCACGTCATAAAAGCGCATAAGCAGGTTAATCAAAGTCGTTTTACCGCTCCCCGTCTTGCCGACAATCGCCACGCGCTTGCCTTGTTCAATCGCCAAAGTCAAGTTTTCAATCAACGGTTTTTCGGGCACGTACGAGAAAGAAACGTCATTCAACGCAACCCTGCCCACCACATTTTGCAATTTTTCGCTGTTTTTATCGGTCGGCTCTTCCGTTTCATCAATAAGCGCAAAGATCCGCGCCGCGCAGGTCATTGCCCCTTTGAGTTCGGTGACAACCCCTGAAATTTCATTAAACGGTTTCATGTATTGATTTGCGTAAGAGAGCAACTTGGTCAAGCCGCCGACGGTAAATCCGCCGCCCGCAACCGCAATACCGCCAAGTAGTGCCACCGCCGCATACACCAAATTATTCAAAAACCGAGTAGATGGATTGACAAGCGAAGAATAGAACGTCGCGTTCATCGCTGCCTTTTCCAGCCGCCCATTGATCTCGTCAAACTTCGCCTGGCTTTCGTCTTCCTGCGCAAAAGCACGCACCGTCTTCAACCCCGAAATACGTTCTTCGGCAAACGCCGTTTGTTCGCCGCGCGTTGCGGTTTGTTCGTGGAAGAAACGGGAAGTCCGCGTTGCAATGAAACGTGCCAACAACAGGGAAATCGGGCTCACGAAGATAACCATCAACCCGATTTGCCAACGAGTAATCAGCATGAAAGCAACCGTGACTATAATGGTCAAAACGCCCGTAAAGATTTGTGTAAAGCCCATCAGCAGCCCGTCGGAGAATTGATCTGCGTCCGCAACGATGCGGCTCACCGTATCCCCATGCCCGCGCGTATCTAAGTACGACAAAGGCAGGCGTGCAATTTTATGGAAAGCGTCCTTACGCAAATCGCGCACCACCAGTACGGAAATACGGTTATTGCAAAGGCTTTGTAAGTACTGCGCCAGCGCGGAAATCCCAACACTCCCGCCGATATAAAGCATCGTTATTTTCAGGTTTTCCCAGTCAATTCCCATTTCGACAATGCAGTCGATTGCATCCCCTATCAAGATAGGCACGAGCAAGGAAAAGAGCACCGTCACCGCCGATAAGAGCAGCGACGCCGTCAATGAGAGCGGATAGCGGAACGCATAGCCGAGCACACGGCGCAGGGTGGAAGATTGTTTCATTCTCTTCATACCGCCACCCCCGAGATTGTATTCGAGCGTTGCGAACGGTAAATCGTTTGATACTCTTCGCATGTATCAAGCAACTGCTCATGCGTACCGATACCAACCGCCTTACCGTCGTCCATCACAACAATCTGGTCAGCGCCCTGAACGGAAGACGTCCGTTGCGACACAATAATCACGGTGCTATCCAGCGTTTTGAGTGCCTTTTTCAACGCCGCATCCGTCGCATAATCGAGCGCGGACGATGAGTCGTCCAAAATCAAAATATCTGGATTGCGCACAATCGCGCGGGCGATCGTCAAGCGCTGTTTTTGACCGCCCGAGAAGTTCCTACCGCCCTGTTCAACGATAGCATCCAAGCCGCCTTTGTCCTGCACTACTTCGCGCGCTTGCGCAACGTCGAGCGCGCGCCAAAGTTCTTCATCCGTCGCATCAGCCTTGCCCCAAAGCAAGTTTTCACGGATCGTTCCTTTAAACAAGAGTGCCTTTTGGGGTACAATCCCAACGCGCTCACGCAAGTACGCCTGCATACTTTGCAAGCGCACGTTTTTCCCGTCAATGCGTACCTGCCCCCCATAAACGTCGTAAAAATGGGGAATTAAATTCACCAAAGTCGTCTTTCCGCTGCCCGTACCGCCGATCACGCCGAGCGTTTGCCCGCGCCGCAAAGAGAAACTCACGTTTTCGAGTGCAGGATCGCCGCCATCCGCATAGCGCATACTCACGTCGTCAAAGACGATAAACGGTTGTTCACCCGTTCCATTCGTTGCGCTTACGTCGTCCGAACTTTCACCAACACCTATGCAGTCCGCGCCGTCATTCACATCGCGCGTATCATCCGCATCTACCTGCAAAGCAGGTTTCATATCAAGCACCGCCGAAATACGGCTACCGCAAGCCGCCCCTTTCGTCACGGTGACAATCAAGTTCGCAAACTTCACCAACTCAATCAAGATTTGGCTCATCAAATTATACAGCGCAATCACGCTGCCTTGTGTCAGCAAACCGTCTTCCACACGGATTGCCCCAACATACAAAAGCAACAAAATACCGCCGTTTACCAGCACGTAAGTCAAGGGGTTGGTAATTGCAGCAAGCGCACCAACCACGGTACGGCTTTTTGCCAACTTTTCGTTTCGTTTATCAAACAATGCCCCTTCTTCGTCTTCTCGACAAAACGCGCGCACCACGCGAACGCCCGACAGGTTTTCACGGGTAGAAAGGGTGACTTCGTCCAAATCTTTTTGTGATTTTTTATACAAGGGCATACACCCAAGCATCACGGAAAATACCACGACGGCGAGTGCGCCTACCGTCAAAAGGAAAGTAAACACCGAACCTGGATCGACAATCCAAGCAGTAATCACCGCGCCGAAGACGATAAACGGAGAGCGCAAGAAGAGCCGCAACGCCAAGTTCACGCCCGATTGAAACCGATCGACGTCCCCCGTGATACGGGTAAGCATCGTTGACGCGCCCAACTTATCAAAGTCCTTATAGGACAGCGATTGCATTTTACGGAACAACTCACTACGGATTTTTGCGGAAACGCCCGTCGCCGCGCGCGCCGCAAAGTACTGGGCGATCACCGCGAACACACACCCAAACAACCCGAACGCCGCCAAAAGCAAACTCATCTTAACGATGTAGTTCAAATCGGCATTCGCATACCCTACGCCATCAACGTACGCGCCGAGTCCGCGATCGACAATCAACCCCACAACAATCGGCACAAGCAGTTCAAAGGTCGCTTCCAACAACTTGAAAAGCGGCCCTAAGACACTGTGCCAAAGATAAGGTTTGAAATAGCGAAATAATCTTTTCATAGGTGCAACTCACAAATCAGGGCAACCGAGCCCTGCAACATAAAAGGCAAATTAAAGGAACTTCGAATACAAATCTTTGTATTCGGCAATCTCTTCCAAACGCACACCATCATCCGTCGCGGAGATGCGTTCATTCTCACGGCAAATACGGCAAGCGTTGATAAAGCGGTTGGTAAACACGCCGAACACGATAAATGCGACGAGCGAAACCGCGCCTGCGATGATGGTCGGGAGAATAAAACTATTTTCACGGACAGTAAAGTTTTTCAACCCAAACACAATAGTCAAAGCCAACGCAACAAGGAAGGGAACTGCCGAAACCGCGAAAGCAATCAGGCTCTTTTTCTTACGGGGCTTCAAAATTGCACGACGGCGTTCCTGCGCCGCATACACTTCTTCTGCAAGCGGCGTTTCTTCTTCCGTCAACTCATCATAGCGGCGCTGAAAAGCCTGCCCGTACTCCTTTTTGATGATTTCCACCGCTTCATAGCCCAGGTCGTATTCCAAGTTTTCATAACCAGGCTCAACGTATTCGTCGATGAGAGCGTCAGGATTTGCAAAGTCTTCCGTCTTCGCGCGCCAGTAGCCAACAGACGCAGCCGTTGCCACGTCGTCCAAGTAGAGTGCTTTTTCGAACACCCCTTCCGCCGCGGCAAAATCGCCCGCTGCAAGTAGGCTTTCCCCTTCGGCAACTTTCTGTTCGTATTCCGCCTTACGGGCAGCCGCTTCTTCCATCTTCTTTTTACGCAAAGCCGCCGCTTCTTCGGGGGACAAACACGCCATTTCTTCATCGTCTTCGTCCATTTCAGGGATTTCAAAGGTTACTTCTTCGTCCGCTGTTTCTTCCCCATTTACGGGTTGTTGCGCTTCGTCTTCGGGCAGATCTTCCACCACGTCTTGGCCGCCATCTTGCAATTTTTTCACCTTAATTTTTCTACCGATTTCTTCGTCAATAATTCTTTCTTCCATATTTTTTCTTCCTTTTTTATGCTTTTACGAGAGTACGTACGGCGATCGCCAAGTCTCTTTTTTCTGTGGGTCAATGGTCTTCAAGACGTACGCCCTACATTTTCCTTTATAGCGGCTCTTCGCCCAGCGGCATTGTTCTTCCGTTTCAAAGATCGCCACAACCGCGCTTCCCGAGCCCGTCATCACCGCTCCGAGCGGCGAAAGCGCCAACAAATCATCCATCGCAGTTTTGATTGCTGGGCAAAGGCTTGCAGACGGCAAGTAGAGATCATTCATCAAGCACCTGCCCACCCCTTCCGCATCATTATCCAGCAGAGCGCGTATTGCCTTGATGGTCGCGTCAGTCGGATGATCATCCGCATTTTTGCGGTCGTACGCCCGATAACTTTCCCCAGCGGACACCCCGACATTAGGGACAAGCACAAGCAAGTGTAAGGGTTTTTCCACTCCGTCAATCTTCGTCAACTGCTCCCCGCGCCCCTGCATCCGCGCATAGCCGCCTTTGAGCATAAACTTCACGTCGCTGCCGAGTTCCATTGCCAACGTTTCCAACTCATCGTCCGACGCCGAGCCACAGAGTTGTTGCATTCCAAGCAGCACCCCCGCCACATCCGCAGAAGATCCGCCCAGCCCTGCGCCGATGGGAATATCTTTCAAAATGCGGATATCCACACCGTCCGTCCCAAACCGCTCGGAATACCGTTCAGCGGCAATCAAAGCGTTGTTCTTTTCAGGGGGGATGCTTTCACTCCCCTGCCCAAACGACCAAACGGACGAAAGTTTCCCTTTTCTCTTACGCATCCGCACCACGTCAAACAAATTCACGCTCGCCACGAAGGAATCAAGCAGGTGAAAACCACCTTCGCGACCAACGATTTCCAGCGTTAAATTGACTTTGGCGTGAGCCACAATTCTCACCGTTTGCATAGCGTTCTCCAAAAAAGTTGGCGGTGAGATCGCCCCACCGCCCAAAATCTCTTATATAGTTTACCATATTTTCTACGAAAATACAATACTTTATACGCTTTTCTCTTTTTATTTTTGTAAGTTTTCTTTCTTTTGTCGATAGACAAACAGTCTTTCATCCCCTTTAAGCGGGAAGTTCAGCGCAGGGTTTGCCGAGCGCAACCCGTCAGGGGTGACGTTCAAGCGCTTTGCCGTCGCCCATAAATCATCCCCAACCGTCGGCACGTACACGGACACCGCGCAGGCTTTTTCCTGTTTCTTTTCCCCTTCGAGCGCTTCGGAAAGATAGTATGCGCAGGCATTTTCGCAAGGCGAAATGCGCAATTTTACGCTGCATTCCCCTTCCATTTCACCGCTTGCGCGCATCCGAATTCCGAACCCGTACACCGAGCATTCCACGTCACATTCCACCCCCGCAACGTCCACGGGAAACAAGAACGGCAAGGAAACGTCCACGCATTGAACGCCATCCCCTTTGGAAATAAGCGCCTTACCTTCCACCATCCCTTGAATCTCCCAACCGCGGTCGGATTTTTCAACGCTTGCGCTCCCTTTCGGGCAAACGATTGCCAAAACGCTTTCCCCGTCCCCGATCGCACGTGCAAAAATGGGAATACCATGTATGCGTTCTACCGCAATTTTATCATTCAACGCATACCTGCCTTCCACTTTTTCATATTTGAGTTCCGTTTCTACCGTCGTAGAATAAGCATCCGAGCACACCGTCACGTCCATCTTTTCGTCCACCGAAACCGCGATTGAAAGTTGGTAGGAAAGCACAATTTTGCTCTTCCCGCGTTCTTCGTCCGCATCAGCGGAAACCTGCGCCGACAAAACGAAAACCTTTGCGGTTGCCGCCGTTTCAGGCATAGCGTTGTCGATCAGCACTTGCGTTTTAAAAGGAATCAACCGTTCATAAGCGCAAGGCTTTCCCGCCCCGTTCAAGGCGCAAAAATGCATACACAATTCCCCATCCACGTCCACCGAGCCAACGCCCGAACGAACGGCATTTACACACACGCTCTCCGTATGCAACAAAATATCTTTAACGTAGTCACATTCAAACTCATCTTCGTCTTCCACGTTCGCAAGTGCTACGTAGCGGCTCACAAAAGGCTGTTCTGCCTGTTGCACCAACAAATCTTCCCCGCCCAGCAAATAGGTATGCCGCTTTTCGCCATAGACCGAGAATTCCCCTTCCACAATACAAGAAACGACGATTTGCCCCCCTTCGCGACGCAATTTGGTATTTTGTACGGACAGCCCGCCTACGGCTGTAAACGCAGGCGCAATCGACGGATTTTCCGCCTTATGGAAAAACTCCGCACCCCGCTCCGCACGGCATAAGTTCCCATGCACGTCTTCGTATAAAAAGAGCAGCGACAATTTCCCGCCGTAGCGCACTTCGCCGTTATCGCAAGCCGCCTGCGCAAGTGCCACGCGCGGCTCACAAATGAGCACGCTGGCAATCTCCGCGCCCGCCAAGCGACATTCCACGATGGATTGCCCCGTCGCCTTGCACAATTCCCCGTGCGTCGTCACGTTTTGATAATTCGGTTTCATAAACCACCCCCGCAATAATTCTATGCCTTGTATCCTATGCGACGGCAGCGGGGAATATGTTTACTTTTGCCAAAAACGGGGCATAGTATAGGTATGATTAAACCGAAAACCACCATTCAAGAAATCAAACGAACAATCCAAAGCCTTGGCGGTACGCGTATGAAAGTCAAGGTCGAGTTAGGCAGAAACAAAAGCGTCGAGTTCATCGGCACTCTTTCAGGAGTTTATCCTGCATTGTTTGCAATTACGCCCGACGAGAAAGATTTTTTAGGTAAGACGGTGTATTCCTATTCAGACGTCCTTTGCGGCGCAGTCAAACTCAAAAAAATCATCTAAATCAAAACCCAAAAAAACGGAGCGCCAAAACGCTCCGTTTCCTTTAACGCCCTGTATAGGCTTTTCGCTTATTCCATATAAATTTGATCCGCCGCGGGTACAGAAATCGCAACCGTCGAAGACGAGAATTCCGCAAAGGCAACGTTCACTTCAAACGCCGCGATACCATAGCCAGGCAAGCCTGCGCTACCGCTTGCGCCCGTCGTGCCGTCAAATTCCACTCTCATTTCCAGGTTCACACCTGCGGAAATACCCGTCACAGCCGTACCTGCATCGTTGAAAGTAATCGATCCGCCAACCGTCAAGTCGTCAAAGCTTGCAGGGATCTTCGGCAATTCAAGGCCCATATCTTCCAAAGTAGCGTCTTTTGCCGCCATCAAGAGTTGCAACACTTGCGCCCAAGGATCTTCGCCCATACTGCCTTCTTCGTCGGCGCTTGCAAGGATAGAGTTCAACATATCATGAACGGTCACACCGTCAAATTGTGCTTTAATATCCGCGACGGTCAACGTCTTGATTTGCGCAATCGCATCCGCTTCTACGCCGGCATTCGTCAAAACCATTTCAAACAGTTCGGATTCCAAAACCGCATCCAACGTCGCCTGCAAGCTGGTGCCGTTTTCTACAAGCATCGCATCCAAAGCGTCTATCGCTTCGGGCACGGTTTGTTCAGAGAACGCAGAGATCGTATCCAGCAACACCGCATAGGTAAGGGGCACCCCCGCCTTTGCAAACACTTCATCTACAAACGTACCGAGCGTTTTCGTCGTTGCATCCACAGAGTTGATATATTCCACCCAACCGTTGATAAACGGAGCAAAATTCATGTCAATCGCCAAAGTGTTATCCACCAAAGCACCGTTTTCTAACTGCGTATAGAAACCATTGACAAGGGCTTCTCTTGCCGCGGCGGTAGCGTCCTTAATTTCCTGCACGCCGAGCATTTCTTCAATCACCGCCCAGTCAACGCCGAGTTCCGCTTCCACAATCGTTTCTATATTCACAGGCATACCAAGGTCTTGGGCGATCCACAAAGTTTCCGCAGCCGCCTCAGGTTCATCATACGATCTGGAATACAGGTATTGCCCTTTCAAAATCATTTCACTAAACGATTCCGCAGAGCCATATTGATCTTCCATCGACATTTGGGCTTTCATCTTCATCGCATAGCCGTCGGTATCTTCGCTAATCACAATCTCAACGGAAATCGTTTCGCTTTCATCTTGAACGGTCAAGCTCGTATCTACCGTCGTCGTGCCCTCCGCGTAATAATATTCGATTGCGGATACCGAAAGGGATCCCGTCAATTTTACGCTCTTTGCTTCCATCGCATCCGAAATTGCATCAACGTATCTTGCCGCCAACTGCTTATTGCCCGAAGGCGAGTTCCCGCCATCATCATTACCGCCGCCCGCGCCGCCGCAAGCTGCAAAAGAAGTCGTCATCGCCGCCGCAAGCAACATACTTGCTACTTTCTTCCAAGTTTTCATTGTTTTTCGCTCCTTTTTTCTATTTTACCGCCACGTTTTTATGCAGCAGCCCTTACAAACATTATATGTTTGTGAAATTATTATAGCACCCGTTTTTTTCTTTGTCAATACCCTTTTTCGATTTTATCATAACGGTTGTCACTATTATATTGCTATGTACAATAAGAAGCGAAAGCGATATCTTTTATATCCTACTTCGCATTATGTTGACCCTTCAAAGACAGCAGATTTGCGTAATAAGCGCGCAATTTTAATGAGAATTAAAGGTGCACCAGGATTGTCTACGGTGTATAGACTTCCACGGACGAAAGACATTCACGGTCAGCCGTTCCGTAGTGATAAATTCCCTAATGAATACGTTGGGCAGTTGAATATTTTTCAACAAGCAAAATTAAGGCGATTTGCAAGAACAAAGGGGAAGAAATAAAAAAGCACCCTTTCGGGTGCTAAAAAGAAAGCGTGACATATTTCAATATGACCATGAAAGAAAAATTTTTCTTCTCAACGATTTCATTATATGCGATAACTTCGCATTTGTCAATACTTTTTGCGAAAAATATTAAAAATTGAAAATACACTTTCAAAAATAATCTTATACGGGGGTATGGTTATGAGCAAAGCAACAGTTTCCGTTTTGACGGATATTAAGGACAATTTGGGTAATTTTACGGGCTATTCCGTCGACAGCGACGGCGTGGTTGTAGATACCCGTGATTATCCTTTTCCTTTTTTCGACGATGACGAAACGCCTAAAAACGAGTATTATAAGGTATATAACGACGGTGGGCATTATGTCGCAACGCCATACTACAAAGGGGTAGGAAAGCACAAAGAAAAGGTTTCCCTTACCGCACCGCCGCAATCCAACAAAAAAACGGAGCGCAAAAACGCTCCGTTTTTCTATTTATTCTCTTACTTATTGCGGATATATTCATCAATCGCTTTCGCCGCAACTTTCCCTGCGCCCATCGCCTTGATAACGGTTGCCGCACCCGTCGCCGCGTCGCCGCCGCAATACACCCCTTCAATGGATGTCTTGCCCACTTCATCCACGGCAATTTCACCACGGCGGAGTGTTTCAAGCCCAGGCGTCGTTGCTTTCAGCAACGGGTTGGGGGAAGTCCCCAACGACATGATTACACAATCTACGGGGATCACGAATTCGCTGCCCGCCACCGCTTTGGGTGAACGGCGTCCGCTTTCGTCCGGTTCACCGAGTTCCATACGGATACATTCAATCCCATCTACCCAGCCATAATTCGGGCTGCGGGGATCGGTTTCCGCGGTTGCCAAAATTTGGGTAGGGTTGGTCAACAAATCGAAAATAATCCCTTCTTCTTTTGCGTGTTCAATTTCTTCCTTTCTTGCAGGCAATTCTTCTTCGCCGCGGCGGTAGATGATATGTACTTCCGCACCCAAGCGTTTTGCGGTACGCGCCGCATCCATTGCAACGTTGCCGCCGCCGACAACCGCCACACATTTCCCGCGTTGAATGGGGGTATGGCTGCCTACCATGTACGCCTTCATCAAGTTCGAACGGGTCAAGAACTCGTTTGCCGAGTAAACCCCTTTCAGGCTTTCGCCAGGGATATTCATAAACTTCGGCAAGCCCGCACCCGAGCCGATAAACACAGCGTCAAAGCCGTATTCAGTCTTCAATTCTTCGATGGTGATAACTCTGCCGATAACCATGTTGGTTTCAATCTTCACGCCAAGTGCTTTCAGGTTATCCACTTCCTTTTGCACGATCGCCTTAGGAAGACGGAATTCGGGGATGCCGTACACCAACACGCCGCCCGCAACGTGCAACGCTTCGAATACGGTCACTTCGTAGCCAAGACGCGCCAAGTCGCCCGCGCAAGTCAAGCCCGCAGGGCCCGAACCAACCACGGCAACCTTATGCCCGTTGGAAGGAGCAGGAACGGGTTTTTCCGTCGCGTGTTCGTTATGCCAGTCGGCAACGAAACGTTCCAAACGCCCGATGGAAACGGACTGGCAACCCGCCTTTACCCCGCGAGTACACTTTCCTTCGCATTGTGTTTCTTGGGGGCAAACTCTGCCGCAAACCGCAGGCAAAGCGGAATCCTTGGCAATAATTTGATACGCTTCTTCGAATTCCCCTTCCGCAACTTTTGCGATAAATGCAGGGATATCGATATTGACAGGGCAAGCCGCCACACAGGGGCGGTTTTTTCTGCCGATACAACGCTTCGCTTCGTCGATTGCCATTTCGGGGGTGTACCCAAGCGCAACTTCGTTGAAGTTCCCGTTTCTCACGTTGGGATCTTGGGTAGGCATCGGGTTCGTCAAAGGGGACATATTAAACTTTGCCATAATTATTCCACCACCTTTTTGAAGAGATTACAAGCGTCTTCTTTTTCGCGTTGTTCGAAATCGGAGTACGTTCTTGCGCGGCTCATCGCTTCGTCGAAGTCGATTTCATGCCCGTCGAATTCAGGTCCGTCCACGCACGCAAACTTCATTTGGCCGCCAACCGTCAAACGGCAGCCGCCGCACATACCCGTACCATCAATCATGATGGGGTTCATGCTGGCGATGGTTTTCACGCCGTAAGGTTTGGTTGCCGCGCACACGAATTTCATCATAATAAGCGGCCCGATGGTGATTACTTCATCAAACGTTTCCCCCGCGGAGAGCATTTCATTCAAAGGCACGCAAACGTTCCCCTGTCTGCCATACGAGCCGTCGTCCGTCATCATATGGAAACGGGAAGAGCAAGCCTTGAACTCATCTTCCAAAATCACAAGGTCTTTGCTTCTAAACCCGATGATAGAAGTCACTTCACAACCCGCTTCGTGCAACGCTTTCGCCACGGGGAGCGCGATTGCGCAACCCACGCCGCCGCCAACAACGCACACTTTTTTCAAGCCGTCGATATGGGTAGGTCTGCCCAAAGGCCCTACGAAATCGGGGATATAGTCCCCTTCTTGCTTGGCGTTCAATCTTTGCGTACCGCCGCCGACGATTTGGAAAATAATAGAAACCGTTCCTTCTTCGCGGTTATAATCCGCAACCGTCAAGGGAATACGTTCCCCGTCTTCGTCCACACGCAGGATGATGAATTGTCCAGGCTTCGCCTTTTTCGCCACGAAGGGAGCGTAAATATCCATCTTCGTCACGGTGGGATTGAGTTGCTCTTTCCGCACAATCTTATACATTTGGTATCACTCCTTACCTAATTTTTGCTCATTTATGGTCGATTTCACAGGAAACCGCCATTTATTATTATAGTACACTTTTTTTTCATTGTCAAGGGGCGTCCGCTTTCTTTTTCGCAAAAGCCGACAAAAAAATCTTTTTTTATAAAAAAGCCCCCCTATTTTGCTTGCTTTTCCAAAACGCAAGGAGTATAATTGTTCACGCAATTAAGTAAAAACTTACCCGATGGGCGCAGGCCTATCGGCGCAAACGAAAGAAGGTACACTTTATGGAAATCTTATTACCCGTATCCATCGCCCTTTTGGCTGGCCTTTTGCTTTCCCGTGTGGCGAAATTATTAAACTTGCCCGCAGTCACGGCATACTTGGTGGCAGGTATTTTAATCGGCCCCTATCTTTTGGGCAAACTTGGCAATCTTTGGAACGTTCCGCTTGGTTTTACCAGCATGGAAAATCTTGGCAAGTTCAACTTATTCAGCAAAGTTGCACTTGGCTTTATCGCCTTTTCGATCGGCAACGAGTTCCGCTTGTCCCAACTCAAAAAAATCGGTAAGCAAGCGACCATCGTCGGTATTGTGCAAGCGGTATTCACCACCTTGCTTGTAGATGCGGCGCTCATCGGCTTACACTTTATCATCCCCAATGAGTTCCCCTTGGAAGCGGCAATCATCCTGGGTGCGATCGCATCCGCAACCGCGCCTGCGGCAACGTTGATGGTCGTTAAGCAATACAAAGCGAAAGGCCCTGTCACCGATAAATTGTTGCCCGTCGTTGCGTAGGACGACCCAGTCGGCTTGATACTGTTCGCCATCTCCTTTGGCGTAGCCAAAGCGCTTGGTTCGAACAGCCCCGACTTGGTTTCCATCTTGGTCGATCCCATCGTCGAAATCGTCGGTTCGCTCAGTCTTGGTGCGTTGATGGGCTGGTTGTTTAGCCTTTGCGAACGTTTTTTCCACTCCCGCTCCAAGCGTTTGGCGGTTTCGGTCGCATTCGTTTTAATGACCATCGCGCTCTCCACCATCGAATTCCACATCGGCGCAGTCGAAGTACGTTTCTCGTCCTTGCTGGTATGTATGATGCTGGGTACGATCTTCTGCAACGTCTGTGATTTCTCGGAAGAATTGATGGACCGTTTGGACCGTTGGACAGCGCCCTTGTTCATCCTGTTCTTCGTATTGAGCGGTGCAGAACTTGAACTCTCCGTTTTCACAAATCTCATCATCGTTTTGGTTGGCATTATCTATCTCGCATTCCGTTCGGCAGGGAAATATACAGGCGCGTTGCTCTCTTCCAAGTGGGCGAAATGCGACGACAACATCGTCAAGTATTTGGGCATCACCCTTCTTCCCCAAGCAGGCGTAGCGCTTGGTATGGCGGACATGGTAAAGACCTATTTTGGCGCGGAACACCCGATCGCAACCATCGTTGTCAGCATCACGCTGTTTGCCGTACTTATCTATGAGTTGGTTGGTCCTGCGCTTACGAAAATGGCGCTTACGAAAGCAGGCGACATCGACCCCGAAGGCAAGACGAGTGCCCGTCACGAACACGCGAAGAAGATGGCGGCGCAAACGTCTGCAACCAACGCGGAAAACGCATAAAAAACACAATAACAACGGGGCAGGTACGCGTTTGCGCCCTGCCCTTATCTTTATAAAGGATACAAACTATGATCAAAACCCTGCAAGAAAACATTGAGAATTTCGCCCTTGTAGAAGGCGCTTGCCTTTGCGGAGAATGTGATTTGGGCTTTGCGCCCATCGACGGACAGCCCGAATTGCACTACGCTTTTTCGTTGGCGGTCAAGCTTTCGGATGCGGTGCTTTCGACCATCGAAAACGGACCGAGTTTCGCTTACTTCCAGCATTATCGCACGGCAAACGCCCTGCTGGACAGCATCGCCTTCCGCATTTGCGGGATGTTGGAACAAAACGGCTACCGCGCTTTCCCGATCGCGGCAAGCCAAAGTCTTGGCAAGAACAACCCCTATCAAGGGATACTTCCGCACAAGACGGCGGCGGTTCTTTCGGGGCTTGGGTTCGTGGGCAAAAGCGGACTTTTCTTAACGGAAGAGTACGGCAGCAAAGTACGCCTTGCCACCATCGTCACGGATATGCCCGTACAATCCGCGCGCAAAGTGATTGAAAACGGCTGCGGCGAATGCAAAGCGTGTATGCGCGCCTGCCCTGCGGGTGCAATCTTCGGCGAACCACCGAAGACGAACGGCGAACGCAACTACGACCCCGAAAAATGCTCCAAGTACATGAAGGAACATTTCCAAGACGTCGGCAGGGGTAGCGTTTGCGGCGTATGCATCAAAGTTTGCCCCAAAAACAAACTCTAACCAACAAAACCACCACGGGCGATTCATCGCCCGTTTTTTATTCCCCGCATTCTCATGTAGGGGCTGCGCCTTCGACAGCCCGCGTTTTTATCCACAACCAAACAAAAAACTCCCTATCAGGGAGTTTTCTTTTCTTTCGCTACTTTTTCAATTCCAAAGTCCGCGCATACGCCGCCTTTACCGCCGACGCCGCCACTTCTTGCAGGTTGCCTTTCTCCAAAGCCGCCACCCCAGCAAGCGTCGTTCCGCCTGGGGAGCAAACCTTGTCTTTGAGCGCAATCGGGTCTCCGTTTTCCAAAAGCATTTTCCCTGCGCCGATCATCGTTTGCGCTGCCAACCGCACCGCCGTTTCACGGTCGATACCCAAATCCTGCGCGCCCTGTGCCAACCCGTTCGCAAACAGGTAAAAATAGGCAGGTCCGCAACCCGACAACGCCCCCGCGCCGTCGATGTCCTTTTCGTCCATCTTGACAAAAGCGCCCGCGCCTGCAAGCCGCAAACGGAAGATTTTTTCCTGCATCGCGGACACTCCGTCCGTCGCATACAAAACCACGCCTTCGCCCACCGCGCAAGGGGTATTCGGCATAATGCGTATTACAGGGTAATCCCCGCCCGCAAACCGTTTCACCGCTTCGATGGAAACCCCTGCCGCCATACTCACAATCACGAGCGCAGGGTTCTTTGCAAACGCAGGTTTGAGCGCCTCCATCACTTCTTCCAAATGTTGTGGTTTCACGCCCAGCACAACGAACTCCGCATTCTTCGCGATGTCTTCCGCGCTCGTGGGGATAAACCCATATTCCTTTTCAAGCGACGCTGTCTTTTCGACAGTCCGATCGAATACGGCAACCGTTTCGCCGAGCATCGTTTGCGCCGCTCTTGCCAGCGCGCCGCCCATATTTCCACAGCCTATAAACCCTAATGAATACATACCTGCCCCCTTCCTATCCGCTATAAGCGACACAAACCCCTACGCCACCGCCGCCCGCTCAACGCACCTGTCCGTCGCCATAGACCACGTACTTATACGCCGTCAATTCGGTCAAGCCCATCGGGCCGCGCGCGTGCATCTTTTGGGTAGAAATTCCGATTTCGCACCCCTTACCAAATTCCCCGCCGTCGGTAAACCGAGTGGACGCATTCACGTACACCGCCGCGCTATCCACACCCGACACAAACCGCTTGGCGTTATCGGGGCATTCGGTCACGATACAATCGCTGTGCCCCGTCGAATGGAGCGCGATATGTTCGATGGCATCGCCTACGCCATCCACCACTTTCACCGCCAAAATATAGTCCAAAAATTCGGTATCAAAGTCCGTTTCGCTCGCCGCCACGCCGTCGATGATTTTCGCCGACCGCTGACACAAGCGCAATTCGACGGGCGTTTTTCCCGCCGCAATCCGTTCGTCCACCAACCTTGTCCGCAATTTAGGCAAAAAGGTTTTCGCCGCCGCGCTATGCACCAAGCACACTTCTTCGGCGTTGCACACGGACGGACGGCTGGTCTTGGCGTTTTCGATAATCGCAAGCGCCTTTTCCATATCCGCATATTCGTCCACGTACACGTGGCAAATTCCCGTTCCCGTTTGGATGCAGGGAACTTTGGCATTCTCCACACAGGTCTTAATGAGTCCTGCCCCACCGCGTGGAATGAGTACATCTACAAGCCCCACCGCCGTCATCAGCGCATTTGCGCTCTCACGGGAAGTATCCGTCGGCATATTCACGCAATCGGCATTCAGCCCCACGTCCGCAAGCGCCCCTTTGATGATTTGCACAATCTCACGGCAAGTGTTATACGCAGACGAGCCGCCACGAAGAATGCAAGCATTCCCGCTCTTGATACAAAGCGCCGCGCCATCCGCCGTCACGTTCGGCCTGCTTTCGTAGATAATCGCCACCACCCCCAAAGGTACGGCAATTTTTTCAATTTTTAATCCGTTTGGGCGCACATCCCTTTCCAAAGTCCGACCGACAGGGTCAGGCAACGCCGCCACTTCGCGCACCCCTTTCGCCATTTCCACAATGCGGGCAGGGGTAAGGCGCAACCTGTCAAGCATCACTTCGCTAACGCTCCCTTTCGCCCTTTCCAGGTCGAGTGCGTTCGCCGACAAAATGCGCTCCGCATTCCCTTCCAAGCCCCGCGACATGGCATACAGCGCCCCGTTTCTTTGCTCACTCGTCGCCACCGCCAAACTTCGGGATGCCGCCTTTGTTTTTTTCAGCATCTCTATCATTTTTTGCCCCCAAACAGCGTACCAACGTTTTCACCGCGCGCCAACCGATACAAAATTGCAGGATCGTCGCCGCTGGCAATCACGGTATCCACACCCGCCGCCATACAAACTTGCGCGGCGTGGAGTTTCGTCCGCATACCGCCCGTCCCAAGCGAAGATCCTTCCCCGCCGCCGAGCGCCAAAATCTCGTCCGTAATCTCCGTCACCCGCTCAATGCGTACGGCATTCGGGTTTTTGTGCGGATCGTCGGTGTATAACCCGTCAATGTCGGACAAAATCACCAGCAAATCCGCCCCCACAGACGACGCTACAAGCGCCGAAAGCGTGTCGTTATCCCCCACCTTGATTTCTTCGGTGGCGATGGTATCGTTTTCGTTGATGATAGGCAGCGCACCCAAAGCAAGCAACCGCCCCATCGTATTTTTCAAATTTTTCAGCCGTTCTTCGTGCGAAAAGTCCGCGCCCGTCAACAGGAGTTGCCCTACGGTATGCCCGTATTCGGAAAACAGTTTATCGTAGGTGTACATGAGTTCGCATTGTCCCACCGCCGCGGCAGCCTGCTTGGTGGGAATATCGGTAGGACGGGCATTCAAACCCAACTTGCCTACCCCCATCCCGATTGCGCCCGACGAAACCAGCACAATTTCGTGCCCTTCGTTTTTTAAATCACTCAGCGTTTCACACAAAGCCTTCACACGCCGAATATTCAATTTCCCCGTCGAGTGCGCCAGCGTGGACGTACCCACTTTGACAACGATTTTCATCGTTTTTCTCCTTTCAATCCGTACCTGCCTGCCACAAACGGCATTTTAGCCCAAATATTTCACCCGCAAACCATCCAGCGTTCCATCCGCCTCGTAGGCGGCAATCAGCCCATTGAGTAGGTTGCAAAGTTCGGCATCTTCCTTTCTAAACCCCACGCCAAAATATTCTATCGGCGCGCCGATTTCCACAAATGCAAGATGGTCGTACACCCCTTTGCCAACCAAGTGTTTCGCCATCACGTAGTCCACCACCGCGCAATCGGCATCCACCCCAACCAGCGCAAGCGCCGCCGCTTGGGTTGCGCCTTCGCGCATTTTGGAAACGGATATTCCGCCTTGCGTGAGCAGCGCTTGCGCCGCGCCGCCCTTTTCCATCGCCACGCTTCCCATCGCATAGACGGACGTAAAATCATTGACGCTTGCCGCAGGCAACACCGCTACTTGGCGGTTTTCCAAATAGTGATCAGACACCAAAATTTCCGTTTGCAATTCTTGGGTAATGGTCATCCCGTTCCAAATGCAATCAATCGTGCCGTTTTGCAAATCCCGCACTTTGCTGTCCCAAATAATTTCCACAAACTCGGGTTGGTATCCAAGTTCCGCACACGCCTTGCGCGCGAACTCCACGTCAAACCCCGTCAACACCCCAGCCTGCTCATCAAAGTACGCCATCGGCGCGTAGTGGGTATATCCGATTTTTAAGACCTTTGGCATCTCTTTGGAAGGAGTGCACGCCGTCAGCGCCGCCGCAACCCCCACCAACAAAAGGCAACTACATCTAAGCATTTTTTTCATATTTTTACCCATTTTTGCGCAATTTTTTTTGCAAAAAATTGCCTGTTTTTTACCGTTTTTTATGCGTTTTTTAACGCTTTTTTAACGTTTTTTTGCGTGTTTTTCTCCCTTTTTCCGTGAACTTTCGCCCTACTTTTATCCGTTTTAGAGCAAAACCACACCGTTTTCCGCAGCGATTTTTTTGGTTTCTTCATCCCACAACGACACCTGCACTTCCCCGATGTGCGCCTTACCCAGCAGCAACATCGACAACCGAGATTGTCCGATCCCGCCGCCCATTGTCAGGGGCAATTCCCCTGCAAGTAACGCCTTATGAAAGGGTAATTTTGCCCGTTCTTCTAAGCCCGATTTTTGCAGTTGTTCCCGTAAAGAGATTTCATCCACCCGTATCCCCATCGACGAAATTTCCATCGCACAGGAAAGCGGCTCATGCCAAAACAAAATATCGCAATTCATCGCCCAGTCATCGTAGTCAGGGGCGCGCTGATCGTGGGGCTTGCCCGATTTCAACCGCTCGCCGATCCCGATGATACACACCGTTTTATGCCGTTCAACGAATACCTGCTCCCGTTCTTTTGCCGTTTTGTCGGGGAACATATCTTCGAGTTCCTGCGAAGTGACAAAGGTGACGTCCCGCGCAAGTTCCACTTTGAGTGCAGGAAAGCGGCACTTCAAAACGTCCAGAGTATCACAAATTGCGCCAACGATCGCACGGACAACCGCGCGAAGATGCGCCAAGTTTCGGGTGGGCTTGTCGATCACTTTTTCCCAGTCCCATTGATCGACGTAAACGGAGTGCAGGTTGTCCAGTTCTTCGTCGCGGCGGATCGCGTTCATATCCGTATAGAGCCCTTCCCCAACGGGGAAACCGTACTCTTTCAGCGCCATCCGTTTCCACTTCGCCAAAGAGTGTACGACCACCGCATCTTTGCCCGTTTCCTTCAAATCAAACCGTACGGGACGTTCCACACCGCTCAAATCGTCATTCAAACCCGTGCTGGGATCGACGAACAGCGGCGCGGACACACGCTTTAAGTTCAGCGCCAAGCACAGCCGCTCTTCAAACTTACGTTTGAGTAGGCCGATTGCCGTCTGCGTTTCATATAGATTGAGCGCCGATTGATACCCTTTCGGCAGGACAATTTTACTCACAGTTCCACCCCTTTACAACGAGTTTTTCAAAAACCTACCACTCGCAAGCGCTGATTACAGCCCTTGCAAAGTTTCCATCACGTAATCGCCAAATTGCGAACAAGTTGCGCCGTTATCACGGCCCGTGATGACGTATTTCTTTTCTTCAAACGAGCAAATATCCAGCGCCCGTTCGAGTTTATCCGCACGCTCCTGCAAACCGATATGCGAAAGCAACATCACGCAAGCGCGGAGCATCGAACAAGGATCGGCATATTGCGCCCTGCCGTCACGCACCATTCTGGGTGCGCTGCCGTGGATGGCTTCGAACATCGCGTACTTTTTACCGATATTCGCACAGCCAGCCGTACCAACACCGCCTTGGAATTCCGCCGCTTCGTCCGAGATAATATCGCCGTACAGGTTGGGCAACAACAGCACTTGGAAATCCTTACGGCGCTTGGGGTCAACCAACTTCGCGGTCATAATATCGGCGTACCACTCATCGGTCGTGATTTCGGGATACAAGTCCGCAACCTTGTGGCAATCTTCCAAGAAGTTGCCGTCCGTCGTCTTGATAACGTTTGCTTTCGTCACCAACGAAACCCGTTTCAAGCCGTTCTTTCTTGCATAATCATAGGCAAGACGGGCAATTCGGTCGGAGCCTTGCTTGGTGGTGATCGTAAAGTCCACCGCCAAATCTTCCGTGACGTTGAACCCCGACGACCCCACGGCATAGCCGCCTTCCGTATTCTCACGGAAAATCGTCCAGTTGATCCCTTCTTCGGGAACTTTTACAGGACGAATGTTCGCAAACAAATCAAGCGCCTTACGCATCGCAACGTTCGCGCTTTCAATGTTGGGCATCCCATCCCCCTTTTGGGGCGTGGTGGTCGGCCCTTTCAGGATAATATCACACGCCTTCAACTGTGCCATTACGTCGTCGGGAATGGCTTTCATGTGCGCAACACGGTTTTCAATGGTGAGCCCGTCAATGTCGGTAAAGGCTACTTTACCCTGCGCCACCAAGTCCGCCAGCACGAATTCCAGCACCCGACGCGCTTGCGCGGTAATCGTCGGCCCGATGCCGTCGCCGCCGCACACACCGATACGAATACAGTCGATCGCGGAATAGTCAACAAAGTCGCCCTGCGCCTTCATCATTTCCACGCGTTTGAGTTGTCCTTCCAAAACCTTGCGGAACTTTTCGCAAGCAAGGTTTAATTGTTCTTCGTAATTTTCCATAAAAATCGTCTCCGCATTATTTGCTTTATTTGGTATAGTTGAGCGTGCCGCCAGCCAGCAAAATTTCCCGTTGCCGCGCCGAGAACGTCAAATTAAGAGTTGATTTTGCGCCCGTCGTCAGGTTGACGAGTGTGCATTCCGTTCCCCCCGCGACCGCCGCCGCAAACCCTTCGATCGCGATTTCGTCCCCCTGCGCAAACAGGTCGTAATCGTCAGGGTTTTGCAAGGTCATCGGCACAATGCCAAAGTTGATAAGATTTGCCACGTGGATACGGGCAAAACTCTTTGCCACCACCGCTTTGATCCCCAAATACAGGGGTACAAGCGCCGCGTGTTCACGGGAAGACCCTTGCCCGTAGTTGCTGCCGCCCAAAATCACACCGCCGCCCTGCGCTTTCGCCCGTTCAGGAAAAGTAGGATCACAAACGGTGAAACAGTATTCCGAAAGTTTGGGAACGTTGGAGCGGTAAGGCAAGATCTTCGAGCCCGCAGGCATAATGTGATCGGTGGTGATGTTATCACCTACTTTCAGGATTAAACTGCATTTCAAATCCTTTTCAGGCGCTTTCCCGACGGGGATGGGTTTGATATTTGGACCCCGTTCAACGCATACCTGCCCCGCACTTTCGGGGGGCGCAGGCATTTCCACCAAGTTATCGTTCACCAAGAAAGTATCAGGCAACACCACGTCCACGCCATCCAGAGTGGTCGGGTCTGTGAATACGCCCGTCAGCGCACTTGCCGCCGCCGTTTCGGGGGAAACCAAGTACACTTCGGCATCTGCCGTCCCGCTACGCGCCAAGAAGTTGCGGTTGAAGGTACGAAGGCTCACGCCAGCCGATTTCGGGGAAAAACCCATCCCGATACAAGGCCCGCAAGCACATTCCAAAATGCGCGCACCCGCCGCAATCATATCCGCCAAAGCGCCGCTTTGTGCCAACATTGTATAAACTTGTTTCGAACCGGGCGAGATCGAAAGCGACACGTCGGGATGCACCGTTTTACCTTTGAGCATCGCCGCCACCGTCAACATATCGAGCATCGAAGAGTTGGTACACGAGCCGATACATACTTGGCTAATCTTCTTCCCTGCAAGTTCGACAATCGGTTTCACGTTGTCAGGGCTGTGCGGGCAAGCCGCCAAAGGTACGAGCGTGGAAAGGTCAATTTCGTATTCTTCGTCGTATTTCGCATCCGCGTCGGAAGAGAGTTCCACCCAGTCGATCTCACGGTTTTCCGCTTTCAGGAATGCTTTGGTTACTTCGTCCGAAGGGAAGATGGAAGTGGTTGCGCCAAGTTCCGCACCCATATTCGTAATCGTTGCACGCTGGGGCACGGAAAGGGTTTTCACCCCGTCGCCTGCGTATTCCACAATCGCCCCTACGCCCCCTTTGACGGAAAGCAATTTCAGCACCGCCAAAATAACGTCTTTTGCGCCAACCATAGGGGGCAGGTGTCCGTTGAGCGTAATTTTAATCATACGCGGCATCGTGATATAGTACGTACCGCCGCCCATCGCAACCGCCACGTCCAAGCCGCCTGCGCCCATCGCGAGCATCCCGATACCGCCCGCCGTGGGGGTATGTGAGTCCGAACCGATTAAGGTTTTACCAGGAACGGCAAAGCGTTCCAAATGGACTTGGTGGCAAATGCCGTTACCAGGACGGGAAAAGCGAATGCCGTGTTTCTTCGTCACCGTTTGGATATAGCGGTGGTCGTCCGCGTTTTCAAACCCTGCCTGCAAAGTGTTGTGGTCGATATAGGCAACGGAAAGTTCCGTTTTTACCCGTTCAATCCCCATCGCTTCGAATTGCAGATACGCCATCGTACCCGTTGCGTCCTGCGTCAAAGTTTGGTCAATACGCAAGCCGATTTCTTCGCCGACCTGCATTTCACCACATACCAAGTGGCTTTTAATAATTTTTTGCGCTATCGTATAGCCCATAGATTTTGCTCCTTGTTGTTTATGCGGGTTATTGCAATTCAAACCAGTTGAGTTTGCTGCGCGCATCCCCTTTGAGCGCCGCAACCAGCGCGTCGAGTTCATCGTCCCCCATTACCGTCGTTCTTCCATCGGCATACAGCGCGTCGATACGCTGTTTCATTTCTTGCACCAACCAGTCCGTTTTGGCAAGCGCCTTGTCACCCTTCAAGCCGTAGCGCATATTCAGCCAGTACGCAATACCTGCAAGCCCCGAAGTGTTCGAGATGGAAACCGCCGCAGGTCGGTTCAGGATTTTTTCGGTGTCGAAAATGTTGTAAATTTCCGCGTCTTTCATCATCCCGTCCGCGTGGATGCCCGCTCTTGTCAGGTTGAACGCATCACCCACAAACGGAGTCATCGGGGGAATGTCGTATTTGAGTTCTTTTTTGAAATATTCCGCGATTTCGGTAATCACCGTAGGATCCATTCCGTCCATCGTACCCTGCAAGGACGCGTATTGCATAACCATCGCTTCCAAAGGCACGTTGCCCGTCCGTTCGCCGATCCCCAGCAACGAGCAGTTGACGCCACTCGCGCCGTACAGCCAAGCGGAAACCGCGTTCGCAACGCCCATATAGAAGTCGTTATGCCCATGCCATTCCAGCATATCCGACGTCACGTCCGAATAATGGTGTAAACCGTAGATCAAGCCAGGTACACTTCTCGGGGGCGCAACGCCGGGGAAAGGTACGCCGTAGCCCATCGTGTCGCACATACGGATTTTGACGGGGATACCCGCTTCTTTGGAAAGTTTCGTCAACTCGTTCACGAAAGGAACAACAAAGCCGTACAGATCCGCTCTTGTCAAATCTTCCAGATGGCATCTGGGCGAGATCCCTGCCGCAAATGCGTCCTTGATTACCCCCAAGTAATGGTCGAACGCCTGTTGGCGGGTCATGTTCAATTTCTTAAAGATATGATAGTCTGAGCAACTTACCAAAATCCCCGATTCGCGGATGCCTATATTGCGCACGAGTTCGAAGTCTTCTTTCTTCGCGCGGATCCACGTCGTAATTTCAGGGAACTTGTAGCCAAGCGCCATACATTCTTCGAGCGCATCGCGGTCTTTCTTCGTATATACGAAGAATTCGCTTTGGCGGATGATCCCTTTCGGGCCGCCCAAACGCGCCAACATTTTATACACGTCCACGATTTGTTTCGCCGTGTAAGGTGCGCGCGATTGCTGTCCGTCGCGGAAGGTTGTGTCCGTGATCCATACCTGCTCGGGCATATCAAGCGGCACGCGGCGATGGTTGAAAGGGGTGTACGGAACTTCGCTGTACGGATAAATATCACGATACAAATTCGGCTCTTTCACGTCTTGCAAAGCGTATTTGTAGCCTTCTTGTTCCAACAAATTACTGTGTCTATTCTTTTCTATCATAGCAGTTCTCCTTCATTTGGAGTATTTTGTTTTTTCGATTATATATTGTTGTTTCATCAAATATTCGAATTATTATGATTATACACGATACCCAAAGCCTTGTCAACAAAATACACCCCGTTTTTACCTTTTTCCTATAAGGAAAAGGCAAAAAATCCCCTTTCTTTGTCAAAGCCCGTTTTTTGTGTGCGCGGATATAAAAAAAGAGAAACCAAAAAGGTTTCTCTTTTCATCAATTTCCGTTGTTTTTTTGCCCCATTTTTATGCGTTTTTTACCCGTTTTTAGCGGTTTTTTTGCATTTTTCTAACGGTTTTTGAGCCGTTTTTTGCCGTTTTTTTTGCTATTTTTCGGCTTTTTTGCCAAAATTACAGGGTTGCAATTACTTCTACTTCGACCAAAACGCCTTTCGGCAGGGTCTTTACCGCCACGCAACTACGCGCAGGGCAAGTGGTAAAATATTGCGCATATACGCTATTAAACGCCGCAAAATCCCCCATATCCGCCAGGAAACAGGTCGTTTTTACCGCCTTTTCATAGCCGCTACCTGCCGCAGAAAGCACCGCGCCCAAGTTTTTCATCACTTGTTCGGCTTGCTCCGTGATGCCGCCGTTCACAACATCGCCCGTTGCAGGGTCCAAAGGGATTTGCCCGCTGGTGAACACCAACTCGCCCACTCTGATGGCTTGCGAATACGGCCCGATCGCCGCAGGTGCGTTTTGTGTGCTTACTTTTTCGATCATAATTCGTTCTCCTTTTACCGTCAAAAGCGCCGTGTTAGACGCCTGTCACAAGTTTGAAACCCGCATCCGTCAAAGCAGCCTTGATTGCCGCGACGTGTTCAAAGTTTCTCGTTTCCAGCGTGATGCGCAGGTAGCAACCGTTGACGTCCGAGCCTTCGTTCGCGCGCTCGTGGCGTACCGAAGTGACGTTGCCGCCAAGCCGCGCAATAATTTCCGAAACACCAAGCAACTGCCCTGGTTTGTCGAGAAGTTCGACCGTGATTTGGCAACTTCTGCCCGACATCAAAAGCCCGCGCTTGATTACACGGGACAAGATCGTCACGTCGATATTCCCGCCCGAGAGCACGCATACCGCTTTTTTTCCCTGCAAGTTGATTTTGCCGAACATCGCCGCCGCAACCGCAACCGCGCCAGCACCTTCGGTGACCAACTTTTGCTGTTCCATCAGCGCCAAAATCGCCGCCGAAATTTCATCGTCGCTCACCGTTACCACTTCGTCCACGTACTTTTCTACCAGTTCGTAGGTCAGCGTGCCAGGGCGCTTTACCGCAATCCCGTCCGCGATCGTTGAAACGGAAGTGAGTTCTTCAATTTGGTGGTCGGCTATCGAGTTCGCCATCGACGGAGCGCCCGTCGCCTGCACACCGTACACTTTTACCGACGGCGCAAGTGTCTTCACCGCATAAGCGATACCCGAGATCAAACCACCGCCGCCGATGGGTACGATAATCGCGTCAACGTCTTGTATTTGTTCCAAAATTTCCAGCGCGATCGTTCCTTGACCCGCGATGACGTCTTCGTCGTCAAAGGGGTGCAGGAAAGTATAACCTTCTTCGTCGCGCAGTTGCAAAGCCTTTTGATACGCGTCGTCGTAAACGCCTTTCACTAAGCAGACTTCTGCACCATAACTTTTGGTGGCTTCCACCTTGGAGATGGGCGCGCCGTCGGGCAGGCAAATCACCGCTTTGATGCCGTTTTCCTTTGCCGCTAAGGCTACGCCTTGTGCGTGGTTGCCCGCCGAGCAAGCCACAACGCCGCGTTCCTTTTCTTCCTTGGTGAGTTTGCTCATCTTATAGTACGCGCCGCGCACTTTGAACGAGCCTGTAATTTGCAGGTTTTCCGTCTTCAAATAAATCTCCGCGCCAGGACAGATTTTCGGGGCGAAAATCACGTCCGTTTTTCTGGAAACGCCTTTCAAGGCGTTCCTTGCGCGATACACATTATCAATCGTAAGCATAACAAATCCTTTTTATGCGGTTATTTTTCAAATGGTATAAGTGCGAAGCAAGCTGTCGATAAACTGTTCCGCGCAACGGGGAGAACGGTTGCCTTTCTTTAAAGCAAACGCTTCCGCCTGCACAAAAAGTTGATCTTCGGGGATCGTAATCCCCTTGCGGCCAGCCAACGTTTTGACGATGGAAAGATAGAGTTGCTTGTTCGGTTTTTGGAAATACACCAACAACCCGAAACGTTCGGACAAAGAGAGCGTTTCCTGCATCGTATCGTTGCGATGCACGTCGTCGGTGTCGCGGTCAGCAAACGTTTCCTTGATGATATGGCGGCGGTTGCTCGTCGCGTAAATCACCGCATTTTCCGCCTGCGCGGATGCCGAGCCTTCCAACGCCGCTTTGAGCATACTGAAATTATCGTCACTCTTGGAGAATGCCAAATCGTCAATGAAAATGATAAACTTCAACGGGTTTTCGCTGATTTTTCCCATTACGTAAGGGAGCAGGGAAAGTTGGTCTTTGCGAAGTTCAATCAGGCGCAAACCTTGATGGAAATACTCGTTTGCCAGCGCCTTGACGGTGGACGATTTGCCCGTACCTGCATCCCCGCAAAGCAGGGTATTTGCCGCAGGTCTGCCATCCAAAAACGCAAGCGTATTTTCCACCACTTTCGCGCGCTCTTCTTCGTAGCCAACGAAACTATCCACGCCGATTTTATCAGCCGAAACGATGGGTTCGATTTTCTTATCGTCCGAAACACGGAACATCCCATACGCGGCAAAAATGCCGTAGCCATAGCGGCTGATGTCTTTAAGCCGCAAGGCGTATTTTTCTACAAAATCCACTTCTTCGCTATCAAAAGACGGTAGCAGGTATGCGTTCACGCCCAAATCTTCCGCAAAATCGGATGGCGTAAGGGATGCAAAATCGGAGAATATTGTAAGTTCTTTTTCCACCGTTTGCGTGATATTTTCGTTAATTTTTTCCCCGCGCGCTTTCGCCTTGACGTACACATTTTCGTCCATGCAAACCAAGTTTTCGACATAGGCAGTCAGGTCGCCGCCCGACGCGTAAATTTCCGCTACGAACGCCGCATACGCCTTGCGTTTTTCCCATTCCGTTTGCGACAAGCAATATCGCTCAAAACAGGATACGAGTGCGCTATCCGTCACGCCACGAAACACCGCCACAGAACACAGTTTTAGATAGATCGGTTGCAATTCCTTTCTCATAAATCCACCTGTTTACAAACGAGCGATAATCTCGTCGGTGATTTCCGTTGTAGAAAGCGCACTACCGCCGCGGGCAATATCCGCAGTACGAAGTCCGTCTTCTAACGCTTTGTCCACAGCGGAAACAATCGCACCGCTTTCTTCCACCAAATCAAAGGAGTACAACAGCATCATCGCCGCCGACAAAATGGTTGCAATGGGGTTTGCCTTGCCAAGCCCCGCGATATCGGGCGCGGAGCCGTGAATAGGCTCATACAGCCCACGCTTAGTGTTGCCCAAAGACGCCGATTCAAGCATCCCGATCGAGCCTGTGATTTGGCTGGCTTCGTCGGACAAAATATCCCCGAACATATTGCTGGTGACGATTACGTCAAATTGCGACGGGTTGCGTACCAACTGCATCGCCGCATTATCTACGAGCATATCTTGCAATTCTACGTCAGGGTATTCCGCCGCGATTTCGTGGACGACTTTGCGCCACAAACGGGAAGTTTCCAAAACGTTCGCCTTGGCGATGCTGGTGAGTTTCTTTCTGCGCTTTCTTGCACAGTCAAACGCCACGCGCGCAATCCGTTCGATTTCCATACGGCTGTAACATTCGGTATCGAACG
>JAZOLF010000104.1:0-11246 GCA_045652785.1 Candidatus Scatosoma sp.
CGCGATTCTTTCTAAGCACGGCGGTTCGATGGGTCAAACGGGTTGCGTATCCTACAACTTTGAAAACAAGGGTTATATTGTTGTAGAAAGAACGGTAGAACTTGACGAAGACACCATGACCGAATATGCGTTGGAAGCAGGCGCTGATGACGTTGTTGCGGATGATGACGTATATGAAATTTTCACCACCCCCGAAGCGTTCTCCGACGTAAGAAAGTACTTGGAAGAAAAGAACAAGGAACTTGTTGCGGCTGCGCCTAACGGCAGAAGAAACGACGAAGAAGTAGACAAAATCAAGTTCGTGCAAGCGGAAATTTCGTTGATCCCCAACAGCCGTATTGAATTGCCCAAAGATAAGTTGGAAACCTTCTTGAAGATGATTGACGCACTCGAAGACAACGACGACGTGCAAAACGTTTACCACAACGTAGAAATCCCTGACGAAGAATAATTCGACAGGTAGGGTTTAAAGGGAAACGAAGATGAAACCTATGGAAAAAATGACGGCAAGAGAAGTGATTGTCTTTTGCCTTATGGCGATTTTTGCAGGGATTGCCGTCGGTATCGGCGGTACGGCATCGCTCATCTCCGCCAGCAGAATGGGGGGCGGCTACGGGAAAATTCTCGGCGGCTTGCTCTTCTCGCTGGGGATCTATTCCATCATTAGTTTCGATATGAAACTGTTTACGGGGATGGTTGCGGCGATCCCGAAAATGGGCGTGAAGAATATGTGGAAACTTCCCGTGTGCTTTGTTTGCAACGCTTTGGGTGTTGCGCTGGTAGCGGTGTTGCTCACTTTCTCGCCTATCTATGCGGAAGTAAACGTGGAAGCGGTGAAACTCATCGGCGGTAAGTTGCATTCCGATACGTGGGCTTTGAATGCCCTTTGCTCGGGCGTATTGTGCGGGATTTTGATTACCATGTCCATTTGGGCATCCCACTACGCGCCTGTGAAAGGCTTGTCCACGACGGTTGGGGTGATTTTGCCCATCGTTGTATTCGCGTTCTGCGGATTTGACCACTCGGTTGCGAATATGCTCTATTTCTACTTCCTGGGCGAAGTGTCTTGGCACGTGGTTGCCTATATCCTGTTGTCCATTGTCGGGAACGCAATCGGCGGCGTGTTGATGCCCTTTACCGTGATGCTCCGCGCAACGGAAAACGATAAGACGGCGTAAGCCGCTTTCGTCGCAAATTCAATAAAATGAACGAAAGAACGTTTGCATGTTTAAGCAGGCGTTCTTTTTGTTTATATATAGAATGTAAGGGGGTTGAACCAAACGAAAAGTGAAAAGCAAAACGGTGAAAAAATCTACCAGATTCGCAAAATATTTTCGCCAAAAGTGTTGCTTTTTCAAAAAGAATGTGTTAATATGTAGAACCTTGACAAAAATTAGATGGCAAGTGGTAATGGTAGTAAGACGCGCAGGGGGCGCGTTTTTTGTCCCTTATTCGGGACATAGGGTATGGTAAGATAAGAGAGAATAGAAAAAAGGGGAACACATATGGAATGGTTTACTTATGACAAAGAAGAAGACTGCGGCATGACGGAGATCTCGCTGGACTGGGGCGCGTATGACGAAGTGCAGGTTAGCGAACAAGCGGACAACCTTGCCGACGGGCTTGTATCCTGTTTAAACACGCTCGGGCGGGTTGACGTTCCGTATATCGCGAGCGCGTGCGGAAAGACGCCGCAGGAAGTACTTGACGGCTTGAAAGGGGCAATCTATCTCAACCCTGAAACTTGGGATTTGGATATCAAGAAGGGGTGGGAAACGGCAGACGCTTACCTTTCGGGAAACTTGCGCCGCAAATGGCGTTTGGCGGTGGAAGCAAACCGCCGCTATCCCGGCTTGTTTGAAGACAACGTTGCCGCGCTGGAAGAGTTGCTCCCTAAGACGGCAACCTGTGAAGAAATTTATATCACACTCGGTTCACCTTGGGTGCCGACCGACGTGATTGATGATTTTATCGAGCACTTGCTCGGGCCGTATCTGAGCAGCATTAATGAGAAATTCCGTCCTGGCTACTTGGTGGTACACGACGAATTGACGGGCGGTTGGGAAATCCCCGCCAAGAGCCGCTATTCCTACGGGCAATATGCGGTGCGCGCGACGTCCGCTTATGGTACGATGCGTATGAACGCGCTGGAAATTATGGAATACACGCTGAACATGAAGACGGTGGTTGTGCGCGATACCGTCGTGGTTCGGGCGGCTACTTTTAGCCAAAAGCCGAAGACGGCGTCCGTGATTAACCGCGAAGAAACGGTGCTTGCCGTTGCCAAGCAAGACTTGATGATCCAAGAGTTTAAGGACTGGGTTTGGTCGGACGAAAAACGCGCGGAACGCCTGCGCAATATCTTTGAAGATCGGTTCGGGTTTATGCGCGCCCGTCGCTTTGACGGGAGTTTTTTAACCTTCCCGACGATGAGCGAAAACGCTTTCCTGTATCCCTATCAAAAGAATGCCGTTGCGCGTATTTTGTTTAGCCCGAACGTCCTTCTTGCACACGAAGTAGGTTGCGGTAAAACCTATATTATGGTGGCAGCAGGTATGGAATTAAAGCGTATGGGCGTGTCCAAAAAGAATATGTACGTCGTGCCGAATAACTTGGTTTCGCAATGGCGGGATATCTTTTCGGAACTCTATCCGCAGGCGAAGGTTTTGGAGATCTACCCCAAAGACTTTACACCCAAGCGCAAGGAAGATACTTTGCGTTTGATGCGGGATGCGGACGTGGACGCAATCTTGATTGCGTATAGTTGTTTCGATCGTATTTTGGTGTCCATCCAAACGAAGATTGACGGGATTGTGGAAGAACTTGAAAAGTTGGAAGAAGCCATCAAGGATACTTCCAACAAGTTCTCGTCCCAGTTGGTGGTGCGCAAGCATAAACTCAAAAAGGATTTGCAAACCCTGCGTTCGAAATTGCAGGACGAAAACAAGACGGTGTGCTTTGAAGACTTGGGGATCCAAACTTTGTTCGTCGATGAAGCGCACAATTACAAGAATATCGACGTTGGGTCGAAAATTACCAACGTTATGGGGCTCGGTAACCGCGAAGGCAGCGAAAAGTGCGAAAATATGCTACTGAAAGTGCGCTGCGTGCAAAAGCAAAACGGCGGCCGCGGCGTTGTGTTTGCGACGGGTACGCCGATTACGAACTCGATTATCGACGTGTTCGTGATGCAAAAGTACCTGCAAAACGGGGAATTGACTTTGCTCGATTTGCATAACTTTGACAGTTGGGTGGGGATGTTTGCCGAAAAATCGACGGAATTTGAAATCGACATCGACACCAACAGTTATCGTCTTGCAACCCGTTTTTCCAAGTTTCACAACTTGACGGAGTTGACGATGCTCCTTGCATCCTTTGCGGACTTCTACCGCGCGGACGGGGCAACGGGACTCCCGCAGATGGACGGGTATATCGATTGTTTGGTCGGCAAGTCCGAAGAGTTTGCACGATATTTGGATGATATTTCCCATCGCGCGGACAACGTTCGCTCGGGGCAGGTATCCCGCGACGAAGACAATATGCTCAAAATTACCACCGATGGCAGAAAGGCGGCGCTTGATTTACGGTTGGTGCAACCTGCCGCGTCTTTCTCGTATGATTGTAAGGTGATGCGCTGTGCGGAAAACGTCTTTGAACTCTATTTGAAGACGCTGGGCAAGCGGAGTACGCAACTCGTCTTTTGCGACAGTTCGACACCGAAAGGAAATTTCAACGTCTATGACGAACTCCGTCGCCTGCTGATTGAGATGGGTGTGCCGCATGATACGATTGCATACATTCACGATGCGCAGTCTGAAAGCCGCCGCGAAGAGTTGTTCGAAGCCGTCCGTATGGGGCAGGTGCGTATCTTGATCGGCTCTACCTTTAAATTAGGGATGGGCGTGAACGTACAGGATAAGTTGATCGCCATTCACCATTTGGATATCCCCTGGCGGCCGTCCGATATGGTCCAGCGCGAAGGTCGTATTTTGCGACAGGGCAACGAGAATAAGAAAGTGTATATTTATCGCTACGTGACGGATGGCAGTTTCGATGCCTATTCCTGGCAGTTGCTTGAAAACAAACAGCGGTTCATTTCCCAACTTTTGTCGGGGACTTTGACCGAAAAGGAAAGCGAAGACGTCAATAGCGTGGTGCTCAATTATGCGGAAATCAAGGCGCTTGCGATCGGGAACCCGCTTATCAAAAAGCGTGTGGAAGTGGCGAACGAACTCTCGCGGATGCTTACGCTCCAACGCAAAGCCATCTATATGCGCGAACAGTTGCAGGCGGAGTTGGCGGAAATTCCCGAACGCTTGGAACGCCAAAAGAAGTACTGCACGGCTTGTATGCAGGACATTGACGACTATGCGCGATACAAGCGTGAATACTCGCTGGACGAACGCCGCGAACTTGCCGAAAGCGTGATGGCCGCCATCGCGAAATACGATATCACCGAAGGGGTGGAAAAGACCATCGGGCAATATCAAGGTTTTGCTGTGATCCTGCCGTCCTATATCACCCCGCATAAGCCGCACGTTTGGCTCAAACGCAACGGCAAATACAAGGTCGATATCGGCGAAAGCCAGTTTGGCGTAATCGCTCGCTTGGATGGCGCACTCGATAGCATGGACAAGCAACTTAAAATCTACAAAGACAACGTTCAGTCGCTCATTTTGTCCAAGGATGAAATTAGCGCAGAACTCGAAAAGACCGATTCCTACGCCGACGATATTGCCGATTTGAAGGCGCGGCTGGAACGCATTGATGATGAACTGGGGGTAAAAAAGAATGAGCAATAATAACAATTCTGCAAAATTGACAACCGTACCGACGCTCTCCGTCCAAAAGACGGTGGATATGCTCTCGGATGCGTACTGCGCCATTATTCAAAAGGGATTGCCGATGCGGACTCTGCCGTCCGTGATGCTTTGGGGCGCGCCTGGCGTCGGTAAATCGCAGGCGGTACGGCAACTCGCCAAAGAGATCGAACGCCGCACGGGGAAGAAGAGCAACGTCGTGGACGTGCGTTTGCTGTTGATGAATCCCGTTGATTTGCGCGGGATTCCGACCGCGAATGCGGATAAAACACTTGCCGTTTGGCTCAAACCGCACATTTTCCAAATGAATGAAAGTTCGTCCTATGTCAATATTTTGTTCTTGGACGAAATTTCTGCCGCTCCGCAATCGGTGCAGGCGGCTGCGTACCAAATCACTTTGGATCGCGTAGTGGGCGAACATAAACTCCCTGAAAACTGTATCGTAATTGCGGCGGGCAACCGCTTGACCGATAAATCGGTTGCGTACAAGATGCCCAAAGCGCTTGCAAACCGTCTTTGCCATATCCAAGTGGAAGCGGATTTCGAGAGTTGGAAACGCTGGGCGATTGCAAGCGGCGTGAACCGCAAAGTTATCGGGTTCTTGTCCTTTAAACGCACGATGCTGTTGTCCGACGGCGGTGTGGACGATTTGGCGTATCCTACCCCCCGTTCGTGGGAAATGGTCGGGAATATTTTGAACTCCGTCAACGAAGACGTGGATGCGGTGTATCCTTACATAAGCGGATGTGTCGGGGCGGGAGCGGCGATCGAACTCCGTTCGTGGTGCAAAATCTATAACCAACTCCCCGGCATTGAGCGCATTTTTAGGGGCGTGGAGGCGTCCGTCCCTAAAGGGATTGACGTGCTGTATGCGCTCTGCTCTGCGATGACGGACTACGCAAAGAAACATAAGGACGATATGGATGCGATTCGGCATTCTATCGTGTATGCGCGCAACTTGCCGCCCGATTTTTCGGCGGTATTGCTCAAAGATTATATCTCCATTGAGCGCGGCTATAAGGAAAAGTTGATGCGCTTGCCTGAGTTTATGGCTTGGCTTTCTAAAAGCGGGAGATTGTTAAACGATGCTTACTGATGAAGAAAAACGTCGATATACACAACGTATGTTGCAATCCCGTATGCGCGTGCTTTGTAATAACGGATTTTTAGGTTTGCTATTGATGCATATGCGTATGATGGTGGACGAGAACTTGGATACTGCGGCGACGGATGGGAAGTTTATCTACTTTGGAAAGGAATTTTTGGAAGAACTAACCGAAAAAGAGATGGACTTCGTGATGATGCACGAGATTATGCACGTCGTCTTGCGGCACTTGGATCGAGAAGGGGATCGTGACCATCTGCTCTTCAATATCGCGTCTGATATTGTCATCAATTCCACTATCAAACAAAGCGCAGGCGGGAGCGATTCAGCAATCCGCTTGGGTAAATACGGTACGGCGATGCACCTTGCGCCTGACGGGAAAGAAGGGGTGAATTACACCGCCGAAGAAGTGTATGAGCAACTGATTAAGGAGCAACAAAAACAGCAAAGGACGTCGGGAAAGGCTGTCGGGAAATCGGACTCGAGCGGTAATGGCGGCGGGCAAAATGAAGGCCAAAACGACCAGCAAGACGACGATCAAAATAACGGGAAAAACGGCGAAAAACAACAAAAAGATCAAGGCGAAAAAGACGGCTCTTCCAAAGGCGGCAAGAGCGGAAAACCCCAAAAGGATGGGGGCAGGGGCGGATTGAAACCGTCCGCTTGGCACGAAAAAGGGTGTTCGGATGAGAGTTTTGACGACCATGAACGTTGGGGGGACGGCGAAATCGATCCGATGGAAAAAGACCTTTGGGAAAAGCGGATCGTAGATGCAGCGGAAGCCACTTTAAGCCAGGGCAGGGGGACGATGCCCGCAGGGGTGACCCGTGCGATCGGGGAACTCAAAAATCCCCAAACGGACTGGCGCACGCTGTTGCAGGCGTTCATCCAAGAAGATATTTGCGATTATTCCTTTTCGCCGCCCGATCGCCGATACGACGGCGGGGACTTCTATATGCCTGACTTCAATGAAAAGGAAGAAACCGTCCGCAATATTTTGTTCATGATTGATACTTCGGGCTCGATGTCGAAAGCGCAACTGACGGCGGCGTATTCGGAAGTGAAAGGTGCAATCGACCAGTTTGGCGGGGCGCTGAAAGGGTATTTGGGTTTCTTTGATGCGGCCGTATCTGAACCGAAAGCGTTCTCTGACGAAGAAGAGTTTAAGGTGATTACCCCCAAAGGGGGCGGCGGTACGAGTTTTGATATTATCTTCGACTACGTTGCCGATAAGATGGAAGATGAACCGCCTGCCTGCATCATCATTCTGACGGACGGCTACGCGCCCTTCCCGAAGGAAGAGAAAGCGATGGATATTCCCGTAATGTGGATTATCAACAACGAAGACATTACTCCCCCGTGGGGTGTGGTGGCGAGAATTAAATAACATTGGAACAACGTTCCAACCGAATGGCCTGCCTGTGTGCAGGTCTTTTTTTGTCACAAAAATATCATAAAAAAGTATTACATTTCTGTTGACAACTTCGCTACGGAGTGCTACAATGGTGGGGAAGTAAATTCACAAAAGAAGGATCGAAATGTTTACAATAGATGGACAAACGTTAAAACGTATGTTGTATTGCGGGTGTGAGAGAATGTCTGCTCGCGAAAATGAAATCAATGCGTTAAACGTTTTCCCTGTTCCCGATGGGGACACGGGCTCGAATATGCTCAAAACGTTGGAGATGGGCTGGCAGGCGATTGCTGCGTCGGAAAGCCACTCCGCGTCGGAAATTATGATGGCGTTTGCAAACGGGGGGGTGTAAAGCGGGCGGGGGAATTCGGGGGTGATTTTATCCCAAATTTTCCGCGGGATCGCAAAGGGTTTGCAAGGCAAGGCGGATGTGACGGGGGCGGATTTGTCCGCGGCTTGCGCGGAAGGGGTGAAAGCATCTTATTCCGCGGTGGTGAAACCTGTGGAAGGTACGATCCTGACGGTGTTTAGAATGGCGTCGTGTGTATCCGCTACGCAGAGCGTAGAAGAATGGCTGACCGAACATATCCGCGCGGCAAGTGACGCTTTGCGACAAACCCCTGAAATGTTGCCTGCACTCAAAGACGCGAACGTTGTGGATAGCGGCGGCGCAGGGTATTTGTATTTTGCAGAAGGGATGCTGGAAGGTTTAACCGAGGAAGAAATTGCCTTTGCGGACGTTGACGCGCTCACTACGGACAGCGCGCAAAAACAAGTAGATTTTTCGGCGTTTACCCGTGATAGCGTGCTCGATTTTGGCTATTGTACGGAGTTTTTCTTGCGCCTGCAATCGGCAAAAGTGGACGTTGAATACTTTGACGATGCGCCCTTAAAATCTTTCTTGGAAGGGGCGGGCGATTCCCTTGTGTACGTGCGCATGGATGATTTGGTGAAAGTACACGTACACACAAAAACCCCTGGTCAGGTATTCAACGAATGCCAAAAATACGGGGAATTCCTTTCGGTGAAAGTGGAAAATATGTGCCTGCAACACGAAGAAACGGTGCAAAAAACGCCCCAAAAGCAAATGCCGAAAAAGCATCTTGCGACGGTGGCGGTGGCGATGAGCGAAAGGATGAAAACGTTGTTTGAAGAGCGGGGCGCGGATGCGGTGATTTTGGGCGGCGCGAAGGATAATCCTTCGACGGGTGCATTTTTGGAAAGTTTCCGTGCGCTCAATGCTGACTGTATCGTCGTTTTACCCAACAACAGCAACATTCGTTTGGCGGCGGAATCCGCGGCGCAGGAATATGCGAAAGAAATGCCCGATGTGCAGGTGATTGTCCTGCCGACGAAATCTATGCAGGAAGGGTACTCGGCTCTCTTGATGGCGATGGATAGCGAAGACGTGGAAAGCGTTGTGCAATCCATACAGGACGCGGTGGATGGAGTGGACTCGCTTTCGTTGACGTTCTCGGTGCGGGACGCAACCATCAACGGTGTGGACGTCAAAGAAGGAGAGTATATCGGCTTTGTCAATAAGGACTTGCGGGTGAGCAACCCCGACCGCTTGGATGCGTTAAAATCTTTGCTTTTATCCGTGAATGGTTTGGAAGATAAAGAAATTATTACCGTGATGTACGGCGCGGACGTTTCCGACGATGAGAAAACGGAAATTGCCGATATATTTGCGGAACTTTGTCCCGATGCGGAAGTGGAAGAATACGATTGCGGGCAGGAACTGTATTATTATCTAATCGGTTTGGAATAACAAAGGAGAAAAAATGAAAACGAAGGTATTTTGTACGTCAACGGGGTGCTTGGAATACGCCCCTGAACGGTATCGGAATTTGGGGATCGGTATTATCCGTATCCACGTCTTATTTGAAGGGAAGGAATACTTAGAAGGGGTGGATTTAGACCCTGTTGAGTTTTATGAAAAACTTGAAAAGTTGGAAGACCCAAAAAACAACTTGCCGAGAACGGCGATGCCCACCCGTGCGGAAATTATGGCGCACTTTGATAAGGCGATTGAAGACGGCTACGACGAAGCGATTGTGATTGCGATAAGTTCGTACTTGGGTGGCACATATAACCTGATTCGTATGGTCGGGGAAGAGTATGCCGACCGCCTGAAAGTGACGGTAATCGACAGCAAAATTACTTGTTTTGGCGAAGGTTTGTTGGCGGTGAAAGCGCAAGAAATGGTCAACAAAGGCGTGCCCACCGAAACGATTGTGAAAGAAATTCAATGGATGATGAAGACCCAACAATTCTTGGGGATCGACGGCAAGTTGGATTATCTTATCTACAACGGTAGATTGAAGGGCGGTAAGGCGTTCTTTGGGAAAATGCTTTCCGTTTGCCCTGTCGTACATTTCACAAGGGAAGGGGAATGTTGCGCGCTGTGCAGCGTGCGTACCCAAAAGAAGGCGTTACATAAAACTTGCGAAATCGTCAAAGAGATGATCGGGGATAGAAAACCCGAAGATTATATTCTTTGGCATACTTATACTGGCCCTTCGCTGCTTGAAACTTTGAAAGAAATTGAAGGGGAATACGGGATCGAATGCAACCATGAACAGGTGATTGTATCCCCCGTGAGCGGTTGCCACAACGGGCCGTGGCTTGCAGGGTACGGTTTGTTGTTCCTTCGTAGAGAAGATGAACCGCTTGAATGAAATTGATAAAAGAAAGGGAATGTCCGTTTTGGGCATTCTTTTTTTATAAAAAAATGAAAAATGTGTATTGACAAGCCGGGAAAACTGTGTTATGATAATACAAGTAAGCAAATGCTTACCTACATAACGAAGAAAAATATCGCAAGGAGAACTATAACAATGGCAAAATCCAGATTAATCGGCAGTTATCCCGTAATCGGTATTCGTCCTACAATCGACGGCAGACGCGGACCTTTGAAAGTGCGTGAAAGCTTGGAAGTGCAAACGATGAACATGGCAAAGAAGGCGGCGGAACTCATTTCCAAAAACGTATTCTACTCGAACGGCGAACCCGTAAAGGTCGTTATCGCGGATACGACGATCGGTCGCGTGGCAGAAGCGGCGGCTTGCGCGGATAAATTCCGCAAAGAAGGTGTGGATATTACCATCACCGTCACCCCTTGCTGGTGCTATGGCAGCGAAACGATGGATATGGATCCTATGACCATCAAAGCGGTTTGGGGCTTTAATGGTACGGAACGCCCCGGTGCTGTTTACCTTGCGGCGGTACTTGCGGGGCACGCACAAAAAGGTTTGCCTGCATTCGGTATCTACGGCCACGAAGTACAAGATAAGGACGATACTACTATCCCTGCGGACGTAGAAGAAAAATTGCTCCGCTTTGCTCGTTGTGCAGTTGCGGTTGCGACGATGCGCGGTAAGTCCTATTTGCAAATCGGTTCGATTTGTATGGGGATTGCGGGCTCGATCGTGGACGTCAATATGTTTGAAGAATATCTTGGTATGCGCGTAGAAAGCGTGGACGAAGTAGAAATTATCCGTCGAATGACCGAAGGCATCTATGATCAAGCGGAATATGAAAAAGCGCTTGCTTGGGTGAAGGCGAATTGTAATCCTGACTTCGATAAGAACCCGGAAGATATGCAACGTTCGGCGGAACAAAAGGAAAAGGATTGGGAATTTACCGCAAAAATGGCTTGTATCATCAAGGATTTGATGAACGGCAACCCGAACCTTCCCGAAGGCGCGGAAGAAGAAAGGGTTGGCCACAACGCAATCGCGGCTGGTTTCCAAGGGCAAAGACAATGGACGGACTTCTATCCGAACTGTGACTTCCCCGAATCTATTTTGAATTCTACCTTCGACTGGAACGGCGCAAGAGAACCCTATATCCTTGCTACCGAAAACGACGTACTCAACGGTCTTTCAATGTTGTTTATGAAACT
>JAZOLF010000105.1:0-9258 GCA_045652785.1 Candidatus Scatosoma sp.
CAGCTTACGCAGCAAGCGATTGCGTTGTCGTCGCCCATTTCAGGACGCATCAAATCGTCGCTTTCGTACTGGATGGAAGAGGTACGGATGGAAATTTCAGCACAGTATCTCTTGAAGTTCATAGGCAAGTTCTTGGACCAAAGAACCGTAAGGTTAGGTTCGGGTGCAGGGCCAAGGTTGTCAAGCGTATGAAGTACACGGAAGGAGGTCTTCCTAACAAGCGATCTGCCATCTACGCCCATACCACCGATAACTTCGGTAACCCAAGTGGGGTCGCCCGAGAAAAGTTCGTTGTATTCTTTCGTTCTCATGAACTTCACGATACGAAGCTTCATGATGAAATGGTCGATATATTCCTGCGCTTCTTCTTCCGTGATAAGCCCCTTGTCGGGGTCACGTTTGATATAGATGTCGAGGAAGGTGGAGTTTCTACCAATGGACATTGCAGCGCCGTTTTGATCCTTAACCGCCGCAAGGTAACCAAAGTACAACGCCTGTACAGCTTGTTGAGCGGTTTCAGCGGGCTTGGAAATATCACAGCCATAGATTTGAGCCATTTCTTTCAAAGCCTTCAATGCCTTAATCTGTTCAGCAAGTTCTTCTCTGTCGCGAACTCTGTCAGGAGTCATATCGCCGTTGATAGCAAGTTTATCACGTTCCTTCATCTTGATGAGGTAGTCAACACCATAGAGCGCAACACGTCTGTAATCGCCTACGATACGACCACGGCCGTATGCATCGGGAAGACCGGTCAAGATATGCGCGGAACGAGCCGCTCTCATTTCAGGAGTGTATACATCAAATACACCTTCGTTGTGCGTTTTACGATATTTCGTGAAGATTTCTTTTACGCCGTCGTCAAGTTTAAAACCGTACATTTCAAGCGCGCCTTCCGACATACGAATACCACCGAAGGGTTGCAAGGAACGTTTGAAAGGAGCGTCCGTTTGTACGCCCACGATTTTTTCAAGGTCCTTATCCAAATAGCCTGCGCCGTGGGAAGTAAGCGTGGAAACGATTTTCGTATCAGCGTCCAAAACGCCGCCTGCTTCTCTTTCCTTCTTGGAAAGGTCGCATACGATTTCCCACAACTTCTTCGTTGCTTCGGTTGCAGGCGCAAGGAAACTTGCGTCGCCGTCATAAGGCGTGTAGTTGCGTTGAATGAAATCACGCACATCTACTTCGTCATCGCACCATTTACCGGGAATAAAACCTTCCCAACCTTTGAATTGCATCATAACTATATACTCCTATATAATATAAATTTATCTATTTTTTTGTGTCGCCTTGCGGCAGGGCTTTTCCGCCCGAAACACATTTTTTTCCGTAGTTTGTACTTTGGCGAGCCGTTTATTTTGCCGCCTTATGTTCTTCGAGTTTCGCGTCCAGCCAGATTTCCAAAATCTCTTCGGGTTGGAACCCAGCGCAACGGCCGAAGATTACGCCGTCGTCCATCAAAAGAATGGTCGGTACGCGGGTGACGTCCCATTCTTCCATCAAGTCCACCGTGGAGTAATCCGCTTCCACGTGTACCAAACGCACGTCGTTACGCGCGGAGCAGAGTCGTTCCAAAATCGGCATCAGCGTCAGGCAGTTAGCGCAACTTTCGCCGCTCACTTCCACCACGCACAGCCCGTCCAACTGCTCTTTATAATTTTTCTTTCCGATCAATTCGCTCATACTTATATATACCCAGATTGTTTATTTTGTAAGCAGGGCTTTCGCGTTCTCTACCCGCTCTTTTTCAGGGGGCTGCACCCCTTTCAGCGGATAGGAAATCCCCATTTTTTCGTACTTGACTTCCCCCATCGTGTGGTAAGGGAGCACTTCCACTTTTTCCACCGACGAGAGCGTGTCCAAAAACGCACGCAAATCTTTTAAGTATTTGTCGTCGTCCGTCCAACCGGGAACAAGCACGTGCCGAATCCAGGTGCGTTTGCCGTGATCGCTCAAAAACTTGGCAAACGCAAGCGGTCTTTCGTTGGAAACGCCCGTCAACTGCTTGTGTTTTTCGTCGTCGATATGTTTGATGTCGAGCATAAACAAATCGCAAACTTCGAGCAGTTGTTCGTGCTTTTTCACGCTTTCAGGATCGCTCGGATTGAAAGTAATCCCCGTTGTGTCCGCGCAGGTATTAAACCCGCGTTCCTTGCACAGGCGGAACAATTCGATTACAAAATCCATTTGGAGCAACGGCTCACCGCCCGAAACAGTTACGCCGCCCTTATCCCCGTAGAACCCGCGATGGCGAACCACCCTTGCGGCAACTTCTTCCGCGGAGTATTCCTTGCCGTCCTTACCATCCCAAGTGTCGGGGTTGTGGCAATACTGGCAACGGAGCGGACAGCCCTGCAGGAATACCACAAACCGAACCCCCGGCCCATCTACCGTACCAAACGATTCAAATGAGTGTATTCTCCCTACCACAAACTGCTCCTTTTTTTGGGATAATTGCCAAATAATCACGGTTTTTTATCCATCGAATTACGCCCCAAAAAAGCGCTTCACCATCTCTGGCGCTACGCTTTTCATACGACGTGACCTATTAGGCCATAATTATTATAGCACGCCACCCTATAAATGTCAAGCCTTAATCGAAAAAAAATCCCGTTTTCGCTTGTAAAGTTTTTCCTAACAAAGCCGCACGCATACGCATACGAGCGCGCAAAAGACTTTTTGTTCGTTTTGCATTTTCTCCGCCAACGCAACCAACGCTTACACGAGAAAAAAACAGGAAGAGCTACGGTAAAACCGCAGCCCTTCCCCATCAAAAAAGGAGTTAACACATCTTATGAGCCTATTCATCTGGAAGGCATTTCTTTCCCCCCCTTCCATCGTCAGTATAACACACATCTTTTCAAATTGCAATACCCTTTTTGAAAATTTTTTGACTTTTTTGCACGAAAAAAGCCGCATTGTTTAGCGGCTTACTATATTTATATTAGGCGTTAAAAATATAACGCTTTCTTGCCCAGTAGTTAAACACAAGGACGATACAGGTCGTTATCCCTTTCAAGAGCCACTCATTCCAGCCCAGAGAAAGAAAGGTTTTCACGCCGAACAGCGCAAAGGACGGCACAGCCAAAACCCCCACCCCGACGGCAATTTGCGTGAAGAGCAAACCGATGAAGGCGATTACGGTAAAAATTAGGAACGCTTTTTTATCCCGAACTTCCACCCGCTTTTTCCCACCTTTGAAAACAAAGATGACGGACAACACCCAGTTGATCAGCAAGCCCGTCAAAAAACCGAGCGTGGTTGCAATCACAGCCGAGCAAGCATTCCAACCGTCGCTCCCTATAAACAAGTTTGACGGCAAGATGATTTGTCGAAACAAAAGATAGACGGCATAATCACAAACGGTGGCAAGCCCGCCCACCAAAAGGAAACGGAGAATTTCCGCAAAAAGCCGATTGTTTTTTTCTCGTTTTTCGGTTAAATCCATACCTGCCCCCTTCCTTTTCCTATATTTTATCATTTTCTTCATCCATTTGTCAACCACTCTCCCAAAAAATCACCAGAAAAAAAATGAAACTTTTTCTTGTAACCCCCTTGAAAAAAACTTTTTTATGTGCTATAATCGGATGCAATAAATCTTTTATAAGGAGTTACTCACCATGAAAAAATTGTTTACTTGGTTGACAGCATTGTGTATGTGTCTTGGCTTTGGCGTTGTGGCGGCATCTTGTGATGCGCCTGCGGATAGCACCCCTGCGGCAAGCACGCCCGCAGATACTACCCCCGATACCCCCAGCGATATTCCTGTCACCGAAGAAGAATGGAACGCAGCAATTTCGGATGCAAACTTTGACAACGTGACCTTTACCTTTGCAGGCACTTTCGACGATGGCGAAGAATTTGTAGGCACGGCGGCGATTGCAGGCGATATGGCATTGATTGACGGCGAACCACTCGGCGCGGAATTTGTCCCGATGCTCAAAAGTGTGTACATAAACACCGCTTTGGCGATTGTTGGAAACTTTGACGACTTTACCTATGATGCAACCCAAAACGTCTTCGTAGGCAAAGGCGATATCACCTACACCGTGGATGCAAGCGCGATGGGTTACGAAAACGTATCCATTACGGTTAAAAACGTAGTTGTAACCTTGGATGCAAACGAACACATCGCCACCATCGCTTGCGATATGACACAATCGTTTATCGAAGATGACAAGCCCGAACAACTGGTTATGAACGTCACCTTCACGTACAGCAACTACGGTACGACGGTTATCGAATAAGCAAACAAACACAAAAAGACGGCTTTTCGCCGTCTTTTTTCTTACATTCTGTCAAGAATAAGAAAACTCCCGCAGGGAATCCTACGGGAGTTTTTTGTTTTACGCGTTTTCGGTTTCAGCGTCTGCATCAGCCGCAACTACTTCGTCCGCTTTCGCGGTGTAGCCAACGTACTGAGGCGCAATCGACTTATAGTTCTTGAAACCCGTACCAGCAGGGATCAACTTACCGATGATAACGTTTTCCTTCAAGCCGACAAGGTAGTCACGCTTATTGCGGATAGCCGCTTCGGTGAGTACTTTGGACGTTTCTTGGAAGGATGCAGCGGACAAGAAGGAGTCGCTTGCGAGTGCCGCTTTCGCGATACCGAGCAATACACGTCTTGCCAACGCGGGACGCTTGCCTTGTGCAAGTGCCTTCGCGCTTTCTTCTTGGAAGGTTGCCATATCCACCAACTCGCCAGGCATCAAATCGGTGTCGCGAGCGTTTTCTACGCGAACCTTTTTGAGCATTTGACGAACGATGATTTCAATGTGCTTATCGTTGATGTCAACGCCTTGCGAACGGTAAACGGTTTGAACTTGTTCAAGGATATAATCTTGAACGCCCTTCACGCCTTGTACACGCAAGATATCCTGCGGCCATACACTACCGGAGTTCAAAAGTTTACCAGGGGTTACGATATCGCCCGTTGCAACTTTAACGTCCGCATTGAACGGCAACACGTATTCCTTGATGAGTTGCTTCGTTTCAGGGTTGAGCACCTTGATATGGTTTTGACCGTCGCTGTTATCGAGTTCAACAACACCTTCAACTTCGCAAAGGGTTGCGCAGCCCTTCGGCTTACGAACTTCAAACAATTCTTCGACACGGGGAAGACCTTGCGTGATGTCCCCCGTAGCAGCGATACCACCCGTGTGGAACGTACGCATGGTGAGCTGGGTACCAGGTTCACCGATGGATTGAGCCGCGATCGTACCAACCGCTTCACCAACTTGTACGGGAAGGGTGGTAGCCATGTTCTTACCATAACACTTCGCGCAAACGCCCAAACGGGAGTTACATGCGAATACGCTACGGATGGAAACTTCGGTAATACCAGCAGCAACGATTGCTTTCGCTTCGTCTTCGTCGATGAACTGGTTGGTGGAAACGATGATTTCGCCGGTTGCAGGGTTCACAACGTCTTCCGCTGCGAAACGGCCTTTCAATCTGTCTTCCAAACCTTCGATACGCTTACCGCTTGCATCGCAGATTTCCTTCACAACAACGCCTTGGGGCTTTCTACCTGCGTAGCAGTCATCTTCACGAACGATAATTTCGTGGGAAACGTCCACAAGACGACGGGTCAAGTAACCAGAGTCAGCCGTCTTCAACGCGGTATCGGTCAAACCTTTACGGCCACCGTGCGACGAAATGAAGTATTCCAAAACGGACAAACCGTTACGGAAACAGGACTTAACGGGAACTTCGATCTTCTTACCTTGGGGGTTAACCATTAGACCACGCATACCTGCAAGCTGCTTAATCTGGTCGATCGAACCACGCGCGCCGGAGTCAGCCATCATCCAAATAGGATTGAACTTATCTTCTTCGCCTTGCTTCTTCAACAAGTCAGCCACTTCGCTGGTTGCCGTATCCCATTGTTTGATTACTTCTTCGTAGCGTTGTTCTTCGTTCATCAAACCACGAGCATAACTCTTGGAGATTTTCGCAACTTCTTTTTCCGCTCTTTCGATGATAGCCGCCTTTTGAGGGGGAACCTTCATGTCGAATACGGACGTCGTCAATGCGGCGATCGTAGAGTACTTGTACCCACGTTCCTTCATCGCGTCAAGTACGTAGGACGCCTTAGGCGCTTTACCCGTCTTGAAGGATGCTTCAACGATTCTGGACAAGTGCTTCTTGCCGATTGCTCTTGCGCTGCCGATGAATTCGGTATCAAGTTCCAAACGAAGGTAATCTTCGGGGTTGTTTCTCTTTACGAAACCAAGATCTTGGGGAAGACCGTCGTTGTAGATCAAACGACCGATGGTCGTTTTAATCGTACCAACCACTTCTCTCTTGCCCGTCTTTTCATTGATACGAACGTAAGCGCTCTTGATATACGTCTTGCCTGCCGCAAGTTGTTCTTCCTTAGAAGGCAACGCGATCGGCGTCATCAAAGGTACGTCTTCGAACTTGCCTTCGGGAAGTTCTACAACACGCTTCAAGTACATTTCGTCTTGTTCGTGCGCGCGACGCATTTGATATACGATCATCGCTTCGTTTTCGCTGCAATACATGGGGGGCACGTAAACTTGCCCGTCTTCGGAAGGACGACCTTGTTCGTCGTACTTTTTACCTTCTTCGCGACGTTTGATAGTCAAGCAGTACGCACCGATAATCATATCTTGCGTAGGCGACATAACGGACTTACCGTCAGCGAGTTTCAAAATGTTGTTTGCAGACAACATCAAGAATCTTGCTTCCGCTTGCGCTTCCACACTCAAAGGAAGGTGCACAGCCATTTGGTCCCCGTCGAAGTCGGCGTTGAAAGGACCGCAGACAAGGGGAGAAATTTTAATTGCACGACCTTCGATCAAAACGGGTTCGAATGCTTGGATGGACAAACGGTGCAACGTAGGTGCACGGTTCAAAAGTACGGGGTGGTCTTTGATAACGTCTTCGAGAACGTTCCAAACCATATCCTTCGCCTTTTCCACCGCACGCTTTGCCGTCTTGATGTTTTGGCATTGACCGTTTTCAACAAGACGCTTCATAATGAACGGCTTGAAGAGTTCGATCGCCATTTCCTTAGGCAACCCGCATTGATAGATTTTGAGTTCAGGACCTACGACGATAACCGAACGACCAGAGTAGTCAACACGCTTACCGAGCAAGTTTTGACGGAAACGACCTTGCTTACCGCGAAGCATCGCCGACAAAGATTTGAGTTCACGGTTGGAAGGACCGGTGATTGCCTTACCCTTTCTGCCGTTGTCAATGAGTGCGTCCACTGCTTCTTGCAACATACGCTTTTCATTCTTAACGATCATTTCGGGTGCGCAAATTTCCACCATTCTCTTCAAACGGTTGTTACGGTTGATAACGCGACGGTACAAATCGTTCAAGTCAGACGTAGCAAATCTACCGCCGTCAAGTTGTACCATAGGACGAATATCAGGGGGAATAACGGGAAGTACGGTCAAAATCATCCATTCAGGGCGGTTGCCGCTCTTGCGGAAGGATTCGATTACTTCTAAACGCTTAACAGCCTTCGCAACTTTTTGGCTGGGGCCTTTTACCTTGTCCGTCTTTTCGTCGATGATGCGCTTGCACGCTTCTGCTTCCGCATCAAGGTCCACCGCTTGGAGCAGTTCGCGGATTGCTTCCGCGCCCATGCCCACTTTCAAGCCGGTCACCGAAGAATCACCGTACTGTTCTTCCAGTTCTCGGTAGGTTCTATCGGAGATAACCTGCTTGTATTCGAGTTCGGTAATGCAACCGGGATCCAAAACGACGTGCGATACAAAGTAGAGCACCGCTTCCAACTGTTTCGGGGACATATCAAGCAACGTACCGATTTTGGAAGGCACGCCCTTGAAATACCAAATGTGAGAAACAGGCGCAGCAAGTTCGATGTGGCCCATTCTTTCACGACGAACCTTCGAGCGGGTGATTTCAACGCCGCATTTTTCACAAACTTGCCCTTTGTATTTCACTCTCTTATACTTACCGCAATGGCATTCCCAGTCTTTGGTCGGCCCGAAGATCTTTTCGCAGAAAAGACCGTCTTTTTCGGGTTTTTGCGTACGGTAGTTGATGGTTTCGGGTTTGGTTACTTCACCATAAGACCATTCTCTGATTTTTTCAGGAGACGCGATGCTAATTTGAATCGAGTTAAAATCATTTAATTCATACATAATAATTTCTCTCCTTACTATTATTCATCGTCATCCATATCGTCGCCGAACAAACCGCCGAAGTCGTCATCATCATCGTCTTCAAACAATTCATCTTCGTCGTCGGAGAAACCGTCGTCGTCATCGTCTTCATCATCTTCAAACAATGCAACTTCTGCATCTTCGTCTTCGTAGTCTTCGCCTTCGCTGAAATCGAAGTCTTCGTAGTCTTCTTCCTTTTGGGAAATCTGACGGGAAGTTTCTTTTTCGTGCGTGTCGTCGTCTTCGAATTCACGGATTACGAGTTCATCACCGCTTTCGGTCAATACCTTAACGTCCAAAGCAAGCGCTTGCAATTCTTTCAAGAGCACTTTGAATGCTTCGGGGATACCGGGTTCGGAGATGTTTTCACCCTTAACGATGGATTCGTACGTCTTCACACGGCCTACAACGTCGTCCGACTTAACGGTCAAGATTTCTTGCAAGATGTGTGCCGCGCCGTATGCTTCCAAAGCCCAAACTTCCATTTCACCGAAACGTTGGCCACCGAATTGCGCTTTACCGCCGAGGGGCTGTTGGGTGATCATACTATAAGGACCGATCGCACGTGCGTGAATCTTATCGTCAACCAAGTGGTTCAATTAAATCATATATTGAACACCTACGGTTACGCGGTTTTCAAAAGGTTCGCCCGTTCTACCGTCGAACACTTGGAACTTACCGTCAACTTTGCCGTCGGGGTTCAAAAGGTTGTTTTCCTTGAACAGTTGTTCAAGGTCGCGTTCGTTCTCTTCTTCCTCTACTTCGCGGATGACAAGCTCGTCGCCCGATTCCGTAAGCACCTTTACGTCCAAAGCCAAGGATTGCAATTCTTTCAGCAATACCTTGAATGCTTCGGGGATACCGGGTTCGGAAATATTTTCGCCGCGAACGATGGATTCGTACGTCTTTACACGGCCTACGATATCGTCCGATTTAACGGTAAGGATTTCCTGCAAGATGTGCGCCGCGCCGTATGCTTCCAATGCCCAAACTTCCATTTCACCGAAACGCTGGCCGCCGAATTGCGCTTTACCGCCCAAAGGCTGCTGCGTTACAAGGCTGTAAGGACCGATTGCACGAGCGTGAATCT
>JAZOLF010000106.1:0-12588 GCA_045652785.1 Candidatus Scatosoma sp.
TGTATACTTTACCAACCATACCCTTGATATAGTCTACGCCGTATTGCTCTACCGCGCGGCGGAAGAATTCGTCGTAGTTTTTACCGGGCGTACGCACGTCAATATAGAATACGTTAACCTGCGTATCGGGATATTTTTCGCGAATCAACATCGCGTGCTTTGCCGTGTACATACAGCAAATTTTTGAGCAGTACGGCTTACCGCAACCACTTACGTCACGCGAGCCTACGCATTGAATAAACGTGATTACCTTCGGATGTTCGCCGTCGGAAGGACGAAGAAGAACACCGTTCGTAGGACCAGCCGCGTTCATCAATCTTTCAAGTTCAAGCGACGTGATAACGTCCTTGTTGTCGGAATAACCAAATTCGTTGAAATTGTCAAGGTCGATGGGCTTAAAGCCGGTTGCTACGACAATCGCGCCGTATTGACGTTCGATAAACGAATCTTTTTGTTCGTAGTCGATTGCGCCCACGCCGCAGAATTTTTGACAAATACCGCACTTGCCCGTCTTGAACTTCAAGCATTGCGATGCGTCGATTACCGCTACGTTAGGAATTGCTTGCGCGAAAGGAATGTAAATCGCCGTACGGGTGTTCAAGTTCATGTTGAACTCGTTCAAGCCCTTCTTGGAAGGGCATTTTTCCATACATACCTTACAGCCAGTACACTTCGTTTCGTCAATGTATCTTGCTTTGCGGCGAATTTTTACATTGAAATTACCAACGAACCCCGAAACGTTTTCCACTTCGGAGTAGGACAAAATGTCGATTTTTTCGTGCTGTGCGCAGTCCACCATTTTCGGCGTCAAAATACATGCCGAACAGTCCAACGTAGGGAACGTTTTGTCGATTTGCGCCATTCTGCCGCCGATCGTTGCGTTCTTTTCCACGATATCTACTTCAAAACCTGCGTCTGCAATGTCAAGCGCCGCTTGGATACCCGCAATACCGCCGCCGATTACGAGTGCACGCTTGATTACGGGGCTTTCGCCTGCTTGCAAGGGAGCGTTCAACTTCACCTTTGCAATCGCCGTGCGGACAAGAATCACCGCCTTTTCGGTGGCTTCTTCCATATCCTTATGGATCCACGAACAATGTTCACGAATGTTCGCGATTTCTACCATATAAGGGTTCAAGCCAGCCGCTTCCGCAGCCTTACGGAAAGTTGCTTCGTGCATTCTGGGCGAGCAAGCGCCTACAACGATCCCCGTAAGATTGTGTTCTTTGATTGCGTTTTTAATGAGTTGCTGACCATTTTCGGAGCACATATATTGATAGTTCGTGGAGAATACAACACCCTGTTCGTGGCTGATGATTTCCGCTACCTTTTCTACGTCAACCGATGCCGCGATATTGCTACCGCACCAACAAATAAATACACCTATTCTTTGCATATTATTTACTCTCTTTCTTTTGGATTTCGATTTTTAAATAGCCGATTACTTATTATACTTTCTAAAAGCGCTAACAAGAAGTTGTTGGGGAATGAACTCGTCCACGATTGCAGGGATTTGCTCCGCTTTCAACCCATTTGCACCTTGCGCGCGAACCACCGTTTCACGCACCGCTTCCACAACCGCTGCCGGAGCAACGCCGCGGGGGCAACGTTCTACGCAAGCCATACAGGAAAGGCAACTCCAAATCGCTTGGCTTTCCAAGAGTTTGTCGATTTTGCCATCCGTAAGTAGGGAAACAAATTGATGGGGTTTGATGTCCATATCCTTAAACGCAGGGCATCTACCCGAACACTTGCCACACTTCATACACTTTCTTACGTCCGTGCCCGAAAGTTTTTGCATATTTTCTACGCGTTCTTCTCTATTCATACGTTTACCCCCAAGGCTTCCGCCAACAGTTCCGTAAAGTACTTAACAGGAAGAATGCCGCCGCCGTTTTGTTGCAAGTTATATAAGCAAAGCGGGCAAGCCGTAATAACTTCTTCCGCGCCCTTTTCCTTTGCGCTGGAAAGCACTTTTTGGCTCTTTTGTTTAGGCAATTCGCTGTTCTTCAAAGCAACGTATGCGCCGCAACATTCGTTCCTAAACGGATAGACAACGGGTGTGCCGCCGATTGCTTTAATAAAATCTTCGATAATCGTAGGATTTTCGGGATTGTCGAACGCCATCACGCCGCTGGGACGGAGCAACAAACAGCCATAGTAAGTACCGATTTTACGCTTAATGGGGTTGACAACCGCTTTCTTAATGTTGTCAAAGCCCACCACGCTTTTCAGCATTGCAAGGTAATGCAATACTTCCGTTTCGCCCTTGTAGGGTTCGTCCAACTTCAAATAGTTGTTCGCTCTGAAACAAATATCGCCGTCCGCTTTCATATCTTCGTTTGCACGCTTGATTACGTTGTGGCAAGCCGAGCAAAGGGTAAGCAACTTACCGCCATTATGCTTTGCATAATCCAACGCGCGAATCGCCGAAAGTTTCGTAGCAATTTCATCCGCACCCATCTTATAGACAGCGCCACAGCATTGCCAGTTTTCAATTTCTTCCATCTCTACGCCTTAATCTTCTGCGCTTTAACGAGCGGTTGTATCCAACTCCTTCGCTTGCGTACTCAGCGTACAGCCGGGATAATAACTGATTTTCATATCGTTATTCCTTTTTAACCAAATTATTTTTGGGGATATGCCATTTCTTCGGGACGGAATACTTCGTCAAACTTTTCAGCCGTCAAGAAACCGAGCGCAACACACGCTTCCTTCAAAGAAATGTTTTCTTTGTATGCCTTCTTCGCCGTCTTTGCCGCATTTTCGTAGCCGATGTAAGGATTCAATGCGGTTACGAGCATCAACGAATTATATAAGTTGTGATGCATCTTTTCACGGTTTGCCTTGATACCGGTCACGCAGTTCTTCTCGAAGGATGCGATACCGTCAGCAAGCAAACGTACCGATTGCAAGAAATTGTAAATGATTACGGGCATAAATACGTTGAGTTCGAAGTTGCCTTGCGATGCACCAACACCTACCGCTACGTCGTTTGCCATTACTTGCTCCGCTACCATCGTCATAGATTCGCATTGCGTAGGATTTACCTTACCAGGCATAATGGACGAACCGGGTACGTTTTCAGGGATGAAAATTTCGCCAAGACCGTCGCGGGGGCCACTTGCGAGCCAACGAACGTCGTTTGCAATCTTCATCAAGTTGCAAGCAAGCGCCTTCAATGCGCCGTGCGCGAATACAAGTTCGTCCTTCGCCGTAAGAGCGTGATATTTGTTTTCCGCCGTAACGAAAGTTTTACCTGTCAATACGCTAACTTGTGCAGCAACTTCTTCCGCAAAGCCCTTGGGAGCGTTCAAGCCCGTACCAACTGCCGTACCGCCAAGTGCAAGTTCTTTCAAACCACCAAGCGTAAGTTGAAGTTGCGCTTTCGTCTTTTCAATCATATTCGTCCAACCGCTGATTTCTTGCGAGAATGCGATGGGAACTGCGTCTTGCAAGTGGGTTCTACCACTCTTAACAATGCCTTCATTTTCCTTTTCCAAACGTTTAAGCGTTGCAATCAAAGTGTCCATCGAAGGGAACAACTTGTCTTCGATTGCGATAACCGCTGCAATGTGCATCGCCGTAGGGAAAGTATCGTTCGAACTTTGGCTCTTGTTAATGTCGTCGTTCGGGTGTAAAATCTTCGCACCCGCGATTTCATTACCGCGGTTTGCGATAACTTCGTTCGCGTTCATGTTCGACTGCGTACCACTACCTGTTTGCCATACAACCAAAGGGAAGTGAGAATTCAGTTCGCCAGAAATCACTTCGTCGCAAGCCGCGCAAATTGCGGACAACTTTTCGTCGGACAATTTGCCAAGTTTGTGATTTGCAAGCGCCGCAGCCTTCTTTAAAATACCGAAAGCGTGCGTGATTTCACGGGGCATAATTTCATCACCGATGGGGAAGTTTTGACGGCTACGTTGCGTTTGCGCCGCCCAGTATCTATCCGCGGGGACTTTCATTTCGCCCATCGTGTCTTTTTCAATACGATATTCCATATTTATCTCCTAACCGTTAGATTTCAATTTCAGCGATAACGCCCTTCAATACTTCCGCGCTATGACGCATTTTTTCGAGTTCTTCATCGGAAAGTTTCGGCGTAAGCGTCGTAACAACGCCCTTGTTGCTGATCGCGCAAAGGGTGGAAAGAGCAACGTCGCTGATACCATATTCGCCGTCCAAAACGGTAGATACGGGAAGAATGGTATGTGCGCTGGAATAGATGCTGTTTACGATTTGTGCGACACTTGCAGCGATACCGTAGAACGTAGCGCCCTTACCTGCGATGATTTGACCGCCCGACTTCTTCACGTAGGTTTCTACGTCTTCACGGCTGTAAGGGGTCACTTGCAAAGAACCTTCTTTCGTGATGGATTGATTGTATTCGTCCAAAGGAATACCAGAGATATCCGCAGCCGACCAAGCAACGAAGGAACTATCGCCATGTTCACCAAGCACATATGCGTGTACTTGCTTTTGGTTTACGGAATAAAGTTCGGAAAGCTTCGTTCTCAAACGGATGCTGTCAAGCGTACAACCCGAACCGATTACGCGATTGCGGGGAACACCCGTAATTTTGCAGAACACATAGGTGAGAATATCAACGGGGTTCGCAACGAACAAATACAACGCGTCGGGTGCCGCCTTAACGATTTGGGGAGCAATCGACTTCAAGATGTTTACATTGATTTGGGTAAGGTCGATACGGGATTGACCAGGCTTTCTGCCTACGCCCGACGTAATAATTACGATGTCCGAACCTGCTGCATCTTCATAAGTACCACAGTAAATTTTTACAGGGTGAAGATAAGGCGTTGCTTGCTTAATGTCCATCGCTTCGCCTTGTGCTTTTGCTTCATTAACGTCGATCAATACGATTTCGGAAACCGCCCCTTGCGCTACCAACGTATATGCTACCGTTGCACCTACCGAACCTGCGCCAATGATTGTCACTTTGTTGTTCATAATATACACTCCATAAATATAATTTTTTTTGCTTTTGAATTAGGTTTTATTTGAATGTCCAAAAAGCAAGTTTACATACTGCTCCATTCATACATATTGATTATATCATACTTTTTTTCATTATACAAGGAGTTAGCCCCATCAAACGATACTTTTTAGGCTATAAATCGATAAATTTTTATCTTTATTCGATAAATCAAAAACTTTATAAAATAAAAAACGCCTTCCTTCGCAGGAAAGCGTTAAAATTATTCGATTGCTTTTACAGCCGTCGCAAAGAGCAAACCGCCTTCTATTACAGTGAAAATACCCGCAACAACAAAGATCCAGTCCATCGCTTCGCCCTGGTGAAACAGAAGGAAAATCCCCACCAACGCCAGCAATATGGGTTGGACGTATAAGATGATGGAACGCCAACTCAAAAGGTAGAAACATCGGGAGCGCCAAAGGTCGCATATCCACCATATTGCCGCAATCAAAAGCAGCACCGCCACTACGTACAAAATCGCAGACAACAGCAACCAGCCAAAGGCAAGAATAAAGATGCCTACCGCACATTTTGCAAGCCCTATTCGAGTATCTTTCGCCACCAAATCCAGCACACCTAAAACAAGCACCATTACCCCGAAAATCGACGTTAAGATTTGCACTGTATCGCCTTTGAGCGCGATCAATAAAACCCCCAACGCGATGGTTGTAATAGCCGCTATAAATTTTTCCGTTCTTTTCACGGCAACCCCCGTTATTTATGCTTGCGAATTACCGCAATACGCACCGCACCATTGATTTGCTTTTTCGCCGCACGAGCGCAAGGGAATTGCGCTGTTTTGCAGCAATTTTCACAAAAAACATACGTACCACATTTATCCATACCGGCTTGAATGCTATCAAACCATTTTACGTCGTCGAAGACTCTTTGTTGTTTTTCTAACGTCATAATCTTATCCTTTGTATATTATATAATTGTTTTCGATTAAATATTAGCGATTTTTATAAACCTGTCAGTTCTGCGCTTTTACTTCCTGTGGAAGTAAAGCGCCTGACCATCTCTTTTGTATTCGCTATTGCCTTTTCCAGCAAGGTACGGCAAACGCCGCTTTTCCGCACAAAGTTTACCGCGCGATATTGTATTGTATGCAATCAAACGCAAAAAGTTTCCGACCGATCACATAGAAATCATTTGCAGAGTTTCATACAACTCATAGTTAAATTGCTTTTTCATAGATACCGCTTCGATGATATCCATATCGATAATTTTATTATCGCGGATCCCTACCGCACGGTTGCCAATCCCATCTTTCAGCAACCGCACCGCTTTATTACCAAACTGCGCCGCAAGCATTCTATCCGCCATAGAAGGCGAGCCCCCGCGTTGTACGTGGCCGATGCAAGTAGGACGCACCGAGAAAGTCGTATGTGCTTGCAAGTTTTTTGCAAACTGATCCGCACTCGTAACGCCTTCCGCTACAACGATAATATTCGAATGTTTACCGCTTGCGCGCGACTTATTGATTTTCGCCAAAATTCCCTCCATATCAAAGTGAATTTCAGGCACAACAATAATTTCCGCGCCCGATGCAATACCGCTATAAAGAGCAATATCCCCACAATGTCTGCCCATAACTTCTACAACGCAAATACGCTCGTGCGAAGTCATCGTATCACGCAATTTGTTGATGATATCCAAGCAAGTATTTACCGCTGTATCAAAGCCCAACGTATAGTCAGTATATTCCAAGTCATTATCAATCGTGCCAGGTATGCCGATGGTAGGAATTCCGTATTCTTCCGAAAGTACTTTTGCGCCACGGAACGAACCATCCCCGCCGATAACAACCAAGCCTTCAATACCATACTTTTTGATGGTTTCCGCCGCTTTTTTCTGACCTTCCTTCGTCAACATTTCCAAGCATCTTGCCGTACGCAATTTCGTACCCCCACATTGTACAATATTGGAAACGCTGCGCATTTCCATCTTGTAGAGTTCTTCATTGAGTAAGCCCGCATAACCGCGTTCGATGCCATATACTTCCATACCATAATAAATCGCTGTACGAACCACTGCACGAATTGCCGCATTCATACCAGGAGCGTCACCGCCGCTCGTCAATAAACCTATACGTTTCATAACCTATTTCTCCTAATTTTGCAATTTTTTTCTTATTTTAATACAATTCTATCTTCGGGCAGGAAAGACGACAGTTCCGCCATCAATGCGCGTCCAGGATTTACCTTTTCCGAACAGCGCATCTTTTTTCCGTCTTTCACGAAAATAACTTCCGTTTCCCCTGCATAGAACGTGAGCGTTTCCATCAATTCTTCTACGTCTTCATCCGCCATACCTGTAATTTTAAGCCAAAGGGTTTGCGGCTTTTCTTCCACAGATTCTTTGGGCATCGGCGCAGGCGCACGATCAAACGCAGGTTCTACCTTTTTAGGCACAGCATAGCCCGCCGACAACGGCTTGTCTGCCGTATAGACAACAGGACTTTCCAAAGTAAATTCGGAAATTTTATCCACGATAATCGCAGGTACTTTCCCGTCGCTAATACTGATCTTACCGGACAAGGAAACGACTTTGTCCGCTTCCATAAATTCCTTCATTTTATCGTAAACTTTGGGGAAACATACACACTCTACCGCGCCGTGTAAATCTTCCACCGTCACAAACGCCATAAATTGCCCTGAACGGGTTTGCAACTTCTTGAAAGCAGATATCATACCACCCATCGTGACAGGCTGTTCGTCGCGAATTTCCGTGTACGTTTTTTCTCCCGTTTCTTCGTCTTCCAAATATTCGTTGAGCAACGAACAATTAAAGGTACAATCCTTGAAATGCGGCAGGAATTTTTCAAACGGGTGACCGCTTACATATACGCCCAAAACCGCTTTTTCTTTGGATAATTTTTCCATCATATCCCACTCGGGAATGTTCGGGAAATGTACTTCGACATGCTGTTCTTCAATCATCGAACCAAAGAAAGAGAGTTGCGCCCCCGCCTTCTGCTTTTCCATACCGCTAACACGGGTCATAACGTCTTCATAGACGCTTGCAACCTGCGCACGGTTATATCCAAAGCAATCGAATGCGCCCGCATAAATCAAACTTTCAACAATGCGCTTGTTGACGTACTTCGAGCAGCGATGCACAAAGTCCGAAAAATCTTTGAACTCACCGTTTTCGTTACGCTCTTTAATAACGGCGGCAATCGCTTCCTGTCCAACACCACGGAGCGCCCCAAGACCGATACGAATACCGTTCCCTTCTACCCAGAAAATCTCTCTCGAACGGTTGATATCAGGGGGAAGAATGTCGATATTCTTTTCCTTCATATACATAACGTATTTGGAAATTTCTTCGATCTTATCAATACGGTCGTTGAGTACGCCCGCCAAGAATTCCTTAGGATAGAAATATTTCAAATACGCCGTTCGATATGCAACGACAGCATACGCCGCCGCGTGCGATTTGTTGAATGCGTAGGACGCGAAACTTTCCATGTCCGCAAAGATTTTACCTGCAACGTCCGCAGGAATCCCCAAACCGGCGCAACCCGTAATATTATTCTTAGGCGAACCGTAAATGAACTTGTCCTTTTGTTCCATCAACTCTTTCTTCTTCTTTTTCGCCATAGCGCGGCGAACCAAGTCTGCTTGACCGAGCGAATAGCCTGCAAGTTGTTGGAAAATCTGCATAACTTGTTCCTGATAAATGATAACCCCATAGGAGTTTTTCAAAATCGGTTCAAGATGTGGAGTATCATACACAACCTTATCGGGGTTATGCTTGTTTTCAATGTACTTCGGAATGAAGTCCATAGGACCGGGACGGTAAAGGGAAATACCTACAATCAAGTCTTCCAAACAACTGGCCAGCAAGTCTTTCATGAACTTTTTCATACCACCTTGTTCCAACTGGAACACCGCGTCGGTATCCCCCGACGAGATGAGTTGGTATGCTTCGGGTACATCCACACCGATTTTATCAAAGTCAATTTCAATACCTAAACCTTCACGAATATACGACAACGTATTTTCAATGTCGGTCAAAGTTGTCAGCGCTAAGAAGTCCATTTTGAGCATCCCGACCGCTTCTACTTCTTTCATGTCGAACTGTGTGACAATGTCTTCGCCGTTTCGCGCCAACGGCACGTTGTCCGCAAGCACTTTGCTACAAATAACAACACCCGCCGCGTGTTCGGATGTGTTTTTCGGCATCCCTTCGAGTTTTAACCCCATGTCGATAACACGGCGCAAATCTTCGTTGGTTTCATACACTTCAACGAATTCAACGTTCTTCTTTTTCTTTAATTCCTTTAACTTTTTGTCAAGTTCGGCTTTCTTTTCAGGATCGCTTTCCGCTTCCACTTTCGCTTCCATTTTTTCAATGCCAAGCCCCAAAAGTTCGCGAATCGTCGATTTGCCGTCCATGAGTTTTGCAACCTTATCCGTTTCCGAGTACGGAACGCCCATAACGCGACCAACGTCCTTGATAACTGCACGGGAAGCAAGCGTACCAAAGGTGACGATTTGCGCAACGTTATCAGGATGGTATTTTTCGCGAACGTACTCGATTGTTTCGTGTCTGCGTCTGGTACAAAAATCGACGTCGAAGTCGGGCATTGATACACGATCAGGGTTCAAGAAACGTTCGAAAATTAGGTCGTATTTCAAAGGATCGACGTCGGTAATCCCAATCGAATACGCAACGATACTACCTACCCCCGAACCACGACCTGGCCCTACGGGAATCCCATTGTTGCGAGACCAGTTGATATAGTCCCATACAATCAAGAAATAGTCCGCAAAGCCCATCGAAATAATGATGCCAAGTTCATAATTTACACGCTTTTTAATGTCTTCCGTAATGTCGCTATATCGACGCGCCAGACCTTCCCAAGTTAAACGGGTGATAAAGTCTGCTGCCGTCGAGCCGTCGTCAGGCGTATAAAGCGGAATAAGCGATTTGTCACGAATGGGTTCGCCGTCGGGTTTTAAATCATATACAGGCTCTTCAATCTTGTTCGCGATTACACGCGTATTTGAGATCGCTTCGGGAACGTATTTGAAAAGCTCCAACATTTCGTCACCCGATTTCATATAGAACTCTTGGGTGTCGAATTTCATTCTCTTCGGAGTTGCAAGCGTCTTTTTCGTTTGGATGCAAAGGAGTACGTCGTGTGCTTCCCAGTCTTCTTTTTGGATATAATGCACATCGTTGGTCGCTACCAACTGAATATCCAACTCCCGCGCGAGTTTGATGAGTTCAGGAATGATTTGTCTTTCTTCTTCTATGCCGTGATCTTGGAGTTCGATATAGAAATCTTCCCCGAAAACCCCTTTCATTTCCAAAGCAAATTCCTTCGCCTTATCGTATTCGCCAGCCAGCAAATACTGCGGAATTCTACCCGCCAAACAAGCGGAAAGGCAGATAACCCCTTCGCTGTATTTTTTGATATAGTCGTAGCCGATACGGGGTTTTCCATAGAACCCGTCGATATACGAAAGAGAATCCAGTTTAACAATGTTTTTATAACCCGTCTTGTTTTTTGCAAGCAAAACGATGTGTTCCGTCTTCGTGCCGGGTCGCTTGTCAAAATGGTTATCCGTTGCATACAATTCGCAACCGATGATATATTTTATCCCTTTTTTAACGCATTCTTCCGCGAAGTAAAGCGCCGCATACATATTCCCGTGGTCGGTAATGGCGCAGGCATCAATTTTATTTTCTGCCAAGTAAGACACCAAATCGTCCACTTTTGCAGCCCCGTCCAAAAGGCTGTATTCCGTATGCAAATGCAAATGTACAAAATCTGTCATTTCCCTGTATCCTTAATTTTCGTCTTTGTGTGTTTCCGCGTACTTCTTCGCCACGCTCATTAGTTTTCTCAAACGGTGGCTTAAACAACTTTTGCTGATTTGTAAATGGGTCGCAAGTTCTTGCATCGTCATCATCGGGAACTGCAATCTCGCATCCGCAAGTTGTTGGAGTTCAGGGGAAAGTTCCGCAAACTCCTGATGCTGTTTCAGCATAGCGATTGCACTCGCCTGCGCTTGGGATGCCTTCAACGTCTTTTCCAGATTCCCCATATAGCAGTTCGTCACGCGATTGTGCTGGTTAGATTCGTCACGCATTTCCATAAACGCCGAGAACTTTTCAAGCGCGTTTTCCGTGCCGATTACCGCCAAGAAATCGGAAATTAAATCCTTGCTCTTGATATATACGACAAAGGTATCCTTACGTTCCGCCGTCTTGCCAAAAAGTTCAAAATCTTCGAGCAAGCCGCAGAACTCATCCGCAATCCCCTGTTCGTAAAATACAAACTCCAAATGATAGCCCGTGGCGCTGTCTTCCATCGGCAAAATACAACTGCCGCTGCCTAAGAATGCCGCCCGAATGTACGCCGCCTTGCTTTCGTCCGTACGGACAAGCGCGGTCGGTATCCACGCGCGGAACCCATCGCCTTTATCCCGCAAAAGCCCCAACTCTTTCAAAACACGCTTACATTCGGGTTGCGGGCAAGTCAACAATAATTTATCCCTGCCGCTGAGTTTGTTATGATGGGCGCTTATTGTCAATTCAAAACCGAATACGTCGAAGAAAAGCGTTGTAAAGAACTCCGCCACGCGTTCTGTTTCCGTCGTGATAAAAAAGTTGGGTACACCTTCGACAAAACCAAGTTCCCCACTCGTTCGGACAAACGCCGAAAGCGCCGCTTTTTTTGCGGCGATGGCTTCTTCCGCCGAACGCTTTTTTGCGAGCGAGCGGCTGATTATTTCTCTTTTTATGTCCGAAGTAAAGTTCATTATATCTTTTTCTTTTTGTATTCACTAAAACGGAAAGTAGGTTTTCTTCCGTCGATATTATCAATCCTATCCATCGGGAAATTCAAGCGAGAGAGTTGCGTTTCCACAAGCGCCGTATCCCCCACCCGAGACGCCGAATGCGCGTCGGAATCAATCACAAACCGAGCAGCCGTCTTTGCGACAATTTCCATAAGTTGCTCGTCCGTCAAATGCTCTTTTTTGCTGTTTAGTTCAATATACGTACCAAAATCCGCAGCACATTTTGCCACTTCCAGCGTGTCGCAGTCACACATATACGCAAGGTGCGTTAAGATGTCGATCGGATGTTTTTTTAAGGTTTCTATATATGCCTTCGTATTTCTCTTGACCAAAAAGGATGATGTGGGGATATGCAACTTTTTGTGCAAAATATTCCCCCAGCAGTTAAACACGGTATCCCCAAAACGGTTGTAGATAGTCGTCAAATGGTAGCCGCACAAATAAACGTCGAAGTTGTCGTAATCCTTTTCCGTTAAGTCGCATCTTCCACGCACACCGCCCACGTTGGCTTCCATACCACGCAATACGCGGATACCGTACGTTTCTTCGGCGGCTTTACATTCCGCCATGAACGCATCAACGTCCTTACGCTTGATCCCGTGCGCTAAGTGCAAAAATCCGTGATCGGAGATTGCAATTTCCTGCAAACCGATTTCCTTTGCGTGCGCTACGTTTTCCGCAATCGTATTTTTACCGTGAGAATACGCTGTATGGGTATGGTAATCCGCTGGAAAAACCATGGTTTGCCTTATAAATATCGCATTTCTTCCG